>CAZZUZ010000028.1:0-14333 GCA_964657315.1 Vulcanimicrobiota bacterium | reverse complement strand
CTTTCTTCAGCAGCGCTCGGCGTTTTGCTGGCGGCGAGCGGCGGCGGTGCAGCACTCGCGGACGGCACCGTATCGATCACGAATTCGACGATCGATCAGCCGGTCAGCGTCGAAGTACGCGTGGGCAACACGATGAGCGACGCGGTCGTCGCCGGAAGCCAAGTGCTCAAAAAGGGCGAGACGGCAAATTTTGGTCCCACCAACATGCGCTCGTTCTGGCATCGCGAAGCCGATCCGGGGACGAACGATGGTAAATGGACCGATTGGGTCGCCGTCGATTCGCGCAACGGCGACCAGCACGTGACGTTCTAACTACGCGATCGCGGGCTCGAAGAGTGCCTGGCGCACGCGGCGCGTGCGGGCCGCGATCCGCGCGAATTCCTCGAGATCGACCTGCTGTTCGCAGTCGGAGAGCGCCGTCTCCGGCGCCGGATGGACCTCGACGAGCATGCCGTCGAGACCGGCCGCCGCCCCCGCGAGCGCGAGCGATTCGATGAGCGAACGCCGTCCGGCGGCGTGCGACGGATCGAGGATCACCGGCAGATGCGAGAGCTCTTGCAAGCGCAGCGCGCCGCCGATATCGCACACGTTGCGCGTGTGCTTGTCGAAGCTGCGGATGCCGCGTTCGCACAGTACGACGCGATCGTTACCCTCCAGCAAAACGTACTCTGCGGAGAGCAACAGTTCTTCGAGTGTCGCCGACGGGCCGCGCTTGAGCAAGATGGGCAGACCGGTGCGCGCCGCCGTCCGCAGCAGCGGCACGTTCTGCATATTGCGCGCGCCGATCTGAAGCATATCCGCATATTGCGCGACGAGTGGCACGTGCGACTCCGCCAGCGCTTCGACGACGACGGGCAAGCCATGTGCGCGGCCGGCGTTCGCGATCAGCGGCAGCGCCGCGTCGCCGAGTCCTTGGAAATCGTACGGCGACGTGCGCGGTTTGTAGGCGCCGCCGCGCAGCATGAGGCCGCCTGCGGCGCGAACGCCGGCGGCCGCCTCGTCGATCTGTTCGGCGCTCTCGATCGCACACGGGCCGCCGATCGCGACGAACCCGCCGTCACCGAACGCGACGTTTCCGACGCGGACGATGCTGGTCTGTGCGGTCGTGCGGCGCACGAGCCTGTACGTATTCGACAACGGAAATTCCTCAAATAAAAAAGCCGCCCGATCAGGCGGCTCGTGTACGAACGGAGGTTCGAGTGACGCGCGACTACCTAACCGGCACGGAGCGTGCGGTAAACCAATACCAGTAGCCAAACGAAAAACGGACCATCTCGCGCCCACCCTAACACTCGCATGAGGCGCTGTCAACCGAAAACTTTGGACGGCACGCGCGGTTAGTCGCTAGGATGGACGTGAAGCGCCTACATTACGCTTGGATCGTTGCCGCGACCGCATTCGTGGTGCTGATCGTTTCTGCGGGCATTCGTGCTACGCCGGGCGTGCTGATGACGCCGATCGAGCACGCCGAGGGCTGGTCGGCGCAGACGATCTCCGCGGCGGCCGCGATCAACATCGCGCTCTTCGGACTCGTGGGTCCTTTTGCCGCGGCGCTGATGCAGACGTTCGGCGTTCGCCGCACGATGATCGCGGGGCTCGTCGTCATCACGGTAGGCGTGTTCGGAGCCGGCTTCGCGCGCGAACCCTGGCAGCTCATCGTCACGTGGGGCGTCGTTGCGGGTATCGGCCTCGGCTCGATCGCCATGGTGCTCGCGGCGACGATCGCCAATCGCTGGTTCGTCAAATCGCGCGGACTCGTGACGGGCGCGCTCACCGCAGCGACGGCCACGGGACAGCTCATCTTCCTTCCCATTCTCGCGGCGACGGCCGAACATTTCGGCTGGCGCGAAGCGACGTGGATCGTCGCCGCAGCCGCGGCCGCGGCGATCGTACCCGTCGCGTTCCTGATCCGCGATCGGCCCTCCGACATGGGTCTGACCGCTTACGGCGCGTCCGAACAGACGATCGTCGCGCCGCGCCGCGGCGATCCGCTCGCACTCGCACTGGGCTCGCTGCGAAACGCGACCAAAGTGCCCTCGTTCTGGATTCTCTCCGGCACGTTCTTCATCTGCGGCGCCAGCACCAACGGCCTCATCGGGACGCATTTCATCCCCGCCTGCGGCGATCACGGCACTCCCGAAATCACGGCCGCATCGATGCTCGCGGCGATGGGCATCTTCGACCTGGTGGGAACGACGGCGTCGGGCTATCTCAGCGATCGCGTCGACAATCGTTTGCTGCTCTTTGCGTATTACGGGCTGCGCGGACTTTCGCTCTTCGCGCTGCCGCTTCTGCTCAATCTGCCGATCGCGACGCTCGGCATCTTCGCAGTCTTCTACGGCCTCGATTGGATCGCGACGGTGCCCCCGACCGTTCGCCTGACCACGCAGACGTTCGGCACCGAAGAGGGACCGATCGTCTACGGCTGGATCGCCGCCGCACATCAGCTCGGCGCGGGCGCGATCGCGTTCGCGGCCGGAACGATCCGCACGTACGTCGGTTCGTACACGATCGCGTTCGATCTCTCCGCGATGCTCTGCATCGCGGCGGCGTTCGCGATCCTCACGCTGCGCGACGCACGCAAACCGGCGTTGGCCGCAGCGTGAAGCCGACGCCGATCGGATCGCTCGCCGCCGGCATCGCGGCGGGAATCGTGCTGGTCGCGATCTTGATCGCGGTCTTCGCACACAAAGACTTCGGGAGCTCGCCGAGTTTCGCCGGCACGCCGATCGCGCCGCCGAAGGTGGTCGATGCGTTCACGCTCACGGATCAAAATGGGAAGCCCGCACCCCTCGTCGATCCCGCATACGCCGCAACGTTCGTCTTCTTCGGCTACACGCATTGCCCCGACGAATGCCCGATCGCGCTCGCGATGCTGGGCAGTGCCTATCGCGAACTCCCCGACGCCGCCGCAGCGAAGACGCGCATCGTTTTCGTGACCGTCGATCCGGCGCACGACACGCCGCCGGTGCTCGCCGAGTACGTCAAGCATTTCGATTCGCACATCGTCGGCCTCACGGGCACGCGCGCGCAACTCGCGAAAGTCTGGAAGGCGTACGGCGTCGACGTCGTGCCGCAAGCGAAAGAACTCGTCGGCCACGGCGGCACGATCTATGCCGCCAACGCCGCGAACGAAGTGGTGCTCGTGTATCCGCCCGATGCAAAAGCTGACGACGTCGCGCACGATGCGAAAGTGCTCGCGCGATGACGAAAATCCTCACGGTTCCCGGCCTCGGCGGATCGGGTGCCGAGCATTGGCAGACGATCTGGGAGCATACGCTCGCAAATACGTCGCGCATCGAGCAGAGCGATTGGGACCGTCCCAAACGCAAGCCGTGGCTCGATGCGATCGAGGAAGCGATCGAAGAACACGGCGACGACGTCGTGCTCGTCGGCCATTCGCTCGGGGCGATCGCGATCGTGCAGTGGGCCGCGCGCGATCATCGCGCGATTCGCGGCGCGTTACTGGTCGCGCCGACCGACGTCGAAGCGCCGAGCGCTCCGCCGGAACTTACCGGTTGGGCGCCGATCTCCAAAGCGCCGCTGCCGTTTCCGAGCGTCGTCGTCGCGAGCGCGAACGATCCGTACGTGACGCTCGCACGCGCCAAAACGTTCGCCGAAGACTGGTGCGGCGAGTTCATCGACGCCGGACCCGTCGGCCACATCAACACGGAATCCGGCGTCGGAGCTTGGCCGCAAGGCCGCGTGTTGCTCGAGAGTTTACTGCAAGAATTCTAGCCGCGCTACGCGTGGGCTTTCGTCGTCGATTCGAGGACGCTCGTCTTGTAATTCGCTTCGTGCAGCTTTTCGATGACGAGGTCGACGTCGGCGGGCTGACGCGTTTCGAACGTGATGTCGAGTTCGGCGTTCTTCGAAGAGACGTCGGCGAAGTGACGCTGATGCGTGACGTCGAGGATGTTCGCGCCGCATTCGCCGATCAATCGAGCGACGCGCGCGAGAACGCCCGGCCGATCGTTTATCTCGACGCGCATGCGCACGACGCGACCCTCCGATAGACGCACGCGGGCGATGACGTTGGCGAGCAGGCCGGTGTCGATGTTTCCGCCGCAGACGATGAGGCCGACGTGTTTTCCGGCGAAGCGTTCCGGCGCGTCCATCAGTGCGGCGAGGGGCGCGGCACCGGCCCCTTCGGTGACGAGCTTCTCTTCCTCGACGAACGTGTGAATCGCGCGTTCGATCGAATGTTCGGAAACGAGCACGACGTCGTCGACGAGTTCGTTTGCGATCGCGAGCGGAATCTCGCCGATCGATTTGACTGCGATGCCTTCGGCGATGGTTTGGCCGCCGTGCGTCGGTGGCAGCCCGTTCTTTATTTCGAAGAACGACGGGAAGAGCTGCGTCTGCACGCCGACGATCGTAATCGACGGCTTGAGTTTTTTGGCCGCTACGGCGATGCCCGATATCAGACCGCCGCCGCCGATCGGCACGAGCAACACGTCGAGATCGGGCACGTCCGCGAGCAGCTCGAGGCCGGCCGTTCCCTGACCCGCCACGATGCGCTCGTCGTCGAACGGGTGCACGATCGTGAGGCGTTCTTCGCTCGCGATCTCGTGCGCGCGGCGCGCGGCATCGACGAGCGCTTCGCCCGCGAGCACGACGCGCGCGCCGAAGCCGGCCGTCCGCCGCACTTTCGTAAACGGCGTCGTCTCGGGCATCACGATGGTCGACGCGATGCCCAGTCGCGACGATTGGTACGCGACCGCTTGAGCGTGATTGCCCGCGGACATCGCGATGACGCCGCGCTCGCGTTCTAACGCGCCGAGCTGGAGCAGCAGGTTCGCCGCGCCGCGATCTTTGAACGCACCCGTGCGTTGCCGCGTCTCGAGCTTGAGCGTCACGCGCGTGCCCGCGAGCGCCGTCAGCGACGAAGCGAAGAGCGCCGGCGTACGCACGACGTAGTCTTCGATGCGTGCCGCTGCGGATACGACATCGTCGAAAGAGACCGGAAGCGCCATCGTTTGAACCTACCACGCAAAAACCCGCGTTCCCGGGTCCGAAAGTCGTTCTTCCGGACGCACGGTCGCGTTCGTTGCGCAATGCAATGGGCGCGTCGGTCGTTTCCGAGCGCGACGGCTACGGCATCTGCTGGGGCGGCAACGTCGGACCGCTCGTCGCGCGCACGCCGCTCGTGCCGTTCACGCGCCCCTGAATCTTCGCCCGCGCGAGCCACTCGCATGGGTAGGTCCCGCGCCTTTAGCGTTTGACGACGGGCAGCTCCACGAACGAGCCGCCGTTTCCGTCGGCGATCGCGATAGTAGCCGCTTTATAGTCTATGGGCGTCGCGAAGAAAATGTTCGGCACGTAGGTCTGCGGGTTGCGGTCGTAGAGCGGAAACATCGTGGACTGGATTTGCACCATCAGGCGGTGCCCCGGCAAGAACACGTGATTGACTTCGGGCAGCGCGAAACGATACGTGTCCGGCTGCCCGGCAACGATCGGTGAGGGATCGGAGAAACTGTGCCGGTAGCGGCCGCGGAACATGTCGCCGGAGATCATCAGTTCGTAGCCGCCGAGCTCGCGCACGCGCCCGTTCTGCGGCGGATAGACGTCGATCAGCTTCACGAAGAAGTCGGCGTCGGTGCCGGTCGTCGAGGCGATCACGTTCGCAATCGGATTGCCGGCGAGGGCCAGCGGCGCTTGTAACACGTCCGACTGCCACGAAGCGACATCGGGCCGGCTCGCGACGTCCCGCTGATCTTGCACGAGCCACGTCTGCCACCGGCTGCCGTTCGGGCCGTCGTGATTCGACGGCCGCGGAATGAACGGCACCGGTTTTGCGGGATCGGAAACGTATGCGGTGCTCGCGGCGGCCCCGCCGGCCGCATCGAAGCCGAGTCCGTTGTCGTGATGCAGATACAGCTTCATGCTATCGGGTTTGCAGCCGCGCGCGCAGCCCTGGGGCCACGCCGGCAGCTGCTCCCAGCGATTTTCCCCCGTGACGAACGCGGTCACCGGCGCCACCGCTTCGGCGGTCGCATCGTCTTGCAGATACCGCCGGAAGAACGGCCGCAGGACGTGCTCGCGATAGTACGCGGCCGTATCGCTACCGAACGCGATCGGGCCGATCGCGCTGCCGTCGAGACGCTCCTGATGATGGAACCACGGGCCGATGACGAGATGCAGGTTCGGATTGTTCGGATCGGCTGCATGGATCGCGCGATAGACCGCGGGGGCACCGTAGATGTCTTCCTGATCCCACAATGCCGCGGTCAGCAACGTCGGCACGGTGAGCTTTTGCGCGCCGAGTATCTTGTCGAGTGCCTGACCCTGCCAGAACGCGTCGTACGCCGGATGCTGCGAGATCTTCTGGTAGAAGCCGAACGGCTCGAGGCCACGCTCGTGCGCCCAATTGCCAGCGCTGCCCGCTTCGAGTGCCTCGGTGTACGTATCGTAATCGCTCGACCACCACGACGGGCCGTCCCCGCGCGCGATCTCTTGATCGTAGACGTACTGCAGCGCGCCGTCCTGACGGAAAGCGCCGTAGTGAAACCAATCGTCGCCCATCCAGCCGTCGACCATCGGATTGATCGGCGCGACCGCTTTGAGCGCGGGATGCGGATGGACGAGCGCCATGAGGCTCGTGAATCCGTCGTAAGAGATGCCGAGCATGCCGACGCGCCCATTGCTTTCGGGCACGTTCTTGACGAGCCAATCGATCGTATCGTACGTGTCCGTCGCGTGATCGATTCCGCTCGCGTTGAGCGGTCCCGAGATGGGCCGCGTCATGAGGTACTCGCCTTCGGAGCCGTACTTGCCGCGCACGTCTTCAACGACGCGAATGTCGCCGTCTTCGAGCACCGCGTCATCGGCCGCATCGCCCGCACCGAGTTGTGCCTCGAGGTGCGAAACCGCCATGCCTCCACGCCCGCCCGCATTATACGGCGTGCGCGTCAGCAGCATGGGCTCGCGCTTTGCACCGCGCGGAACGACGATGACCGCGTGGAGCTTCACGCCGTCGCGCATCGGAATCATCACGTTACGCACGTCGTAATCGAAGGTCGACGTCTGCGGCTTGAAGTTGGACGGCGATTCGGATTGAGCCCGCAGCCCCAGGGGCGACAGCGCGACAATCATCGTCAGAAAAGGTGCGATCGAGCGGTGAACCATCGTAAAGGCGTTCGGTCTCATTTGCGTCTGCCCTACGCCGGAATCGCCTAGGCCAACGCGCCGAACGGCCACTATCGACGAGCGATCAGACGGGTCTACATTCGCGAAAGCCGCTCGACCGTACGATCGAGTCACTTCTATACTTCAATTACTTTTTGTTAGGCAAACCACAGTACAGTATATTAAGGCAGATGATCCGATTAATACATGTCACTCGAAAGAAGCGCCCTGCATGCTGGGGGCAGAGCCCCTTTTCGAGCCAACACTCTAGTATTCAACGAGTTACGAAAAGATAAGAGAATTCTTGGGGATCAAATTCGTCGAAAGACGGTTCTCGTAAACGCTGATCGGCGAGCGGCGTTTCGATAAGCTCGAGCCGCGATAAACGACCGAAGTACACGTAGAGGTTAATCTGTACGTAAACGCTTGTCGTGAGGAAGTTTGCGTCGACCGGAAGCGGATGCATGACCTTTGCAAATGTGAAGCTTACCGGCTCGACAAAGTTCACGATTGACGCTTCAGTCGGTGACGATTTCTGAACGTTGATTGCTTGTTCGCGAAGAGCCTCGGCTCCGGCAAAGTCAAGCGAAAGTAGCACGTCGAGAAACGCGCGTTCCGACTTTCGAAGAGCAAGTATTGGCAAACCGATCACCCAGCGAGTATGACAGATGCTCGGATGTGTTGAAGGCTAAGGCGCCACCTAGCAATTCTTCCAACAGACAACTGCGTTGTTTTTCTCGCAACGGCTTCCGAAGACTTTCTGGCTTGGTGGGAAGCGCACCTCACCTATAGCGATGGACATTGCCCAATGGATACGAAGCACCGCCTCAACCATCTTTTTGTCGTTCTCATGTTATCGACCGATGCTCTGACTTCGTTCACGCCCAGCAAATCAAACGCAGATCAACTGCAGCCGCAAACCTTATCGGCACGCGGTGGGGTCGTTTCCATTAGCCCGGAATTTCAAGAACCGTATACTGGAAACTTGAATTTTGCGCCGAACGATCTCGCGACGACTATTCCCATGAATCTCCATGGACAAAGAGGAGAAGCGTTCGGCTTGCCGCAGCCTACTGCAGGCAACCCTCTTTACGGTATTCAGATCGCTCCCAACAACAGTGCGTTTACGACTTCGAAAGCGTCCTTGCTGACGATAAACGTACCTTCGAGTTTGAGTACGGCTAAACCAGTCAACTTGTACATTACTCAATTTGCGCTACCGGTGGAAGGAGCCCCAGCTTCAACTCCGATTCCGTGGTCGGTTGGCATCGCCGGTTCGCGAAGGGCGAATACGCTGACATTCTCCATCCCCAGCTTTACATTGCCGGCATCGACAATCAAGGTGCTGCAATTGATCCAGTAGTTTCCTAGTGCGAAGTCCGAATAGCATTCTTCGTCGCGTCGGTAACGGTTACGAGAGTTAGCATGCGACGCACCGATGACATGGATTCCGACCGTGGGCGGCTTTCTTCCCTGCTCGAGCTGTTATTTTCAGCCCGGTGACGCACCCTGACAATTATCAGGGGCGTAAAGAACGCCCTCATGTCACGGCCGAAATTGCTCGCTGATCCGCAGACCGATGTCGTGTCGCAATTTGGCTAAGCGCGGACGTCGGCGGGGTGGTCGATCGGGAGGGGGAGCTGTTCGCGGGTGCCGGTGTGCGCTCGCGCGCCGCCGACGAAACGTAGGTAGACGATCGGGACGAGCAGGAGCGTCAACAGTAGCGAGCTGAGCAGGCCGCCGATGACGACCGTGCCGAGCGAACGTTGCGCCTGCGAGCCCGGATCGAGCGAGAGCGCGAGCGGCGTCATGCCGGCGATCATCGCGAGCGTCGTCATGATGATCGGACGGAAACGTTCGCGCGCGCTCTCGATGACCGCGTCGTACGTGTCGAGACCCGAGCCGCGCAAGCGATTCGCAAAATCGACGAGCAGGATCCCGTTCTTCGAGACCAGGCCGATGAGCAGCACCGAGCCGATGAACGAAAACAGATTGAGCGTTTGATGCGTGAGGGCGAGCGCGCTGAGCGCGCCGACGACCGCGACCGGGACGCTGAACATGATAACGAACGGCGTGCGATAGCTGTCGTAGAGCGCGACCATCAAGAGATACACGAGCGCGATCGAGAGGACGAGTGACAAACTCATGCCGCGCACGGTGTCGGAAACGTTCTCTTGGTTTCCGCCGACCACCGGGCCCACCGTGATGTTTGCGGGCAGCTTCATGCGCGCGAGCCGCTTTTCGAAGGCGTTTTGCACGTTCGAAAGCTCCGAGCCGGCGGCCACGTCGGCGCCGACGTAGACCACGGTCTGACGGTTGATGCGCGTGATCAGCGGCGGCGCGGGTGCTTGCGTGAGCGTCGCGACGTCGCCGACGTGCGCGGTCCCGCCGCTCGAGTTGCGCAGCGGAATCGCTTCGATCGCCTGCACGTTCGTTTGGTCGCGCTCGGGATAAATGACTTGGACGTCCTTGAGCCCGTCTTGGCCCGTGTATTGCGTCGCGATGACGCCGCCGAAGGCCGCCCGGATCGTCGTCGAGGCCGTGCCGATCGCGACCGAGAGCGCGCGCGCCCGATCGCGATTGAACGTCACTTCGACCTGCGGGGATAGCTGCGATGCGGTCGTGGTGACGTCGGCCGCGCCGGGCGTCTCGGCGAGCGCCTCTTGCACGAGCGTCGCGGCTTGTGTCGGGTCGGTCGTACTGTTGGTCGCGCTGACGACTTCGTCGATCGGCTGCTGGATCGTTCCGTCCGACGACGTGGCCGGAATCGCGACGATATGCGCCCGACCAATGACCGAGGCCGCGTCGCGCGCGAGGCGGCCGGCCCACGCCTGCGTCGACATCGAGCGATTGGCGTTGAGGAACACGTGAAGTTGTCCGATGGCGCCGGCGCTGACGTAGCCTTCGAGGTTGCCTTCGTACGAGCCGGCGATCGCGGTCTCCGCACTGACCTCGGGCGATGCGTCGACGAGCCGCTCGACGGCGAGCGTACCGAGCCGCGTCGTCTCGAGCGGCGTGCCGGTCGGATACGTCAGCGTGACGTAGACTTCGCCGCGATCGATCGGCGGGATGTATTCGAAGCCGACCACCCCGAGCGGAATCAAGATCAGCGCGAGCACGAGGCTCACGAGCGAGACCGCGATCACGAGCAGCCGGTGGCGCAAGCCCCAAGCGAGCGCGCGATCGACGTACCACGAGCGAAGCCGCTCGAACTGATGCGTGAACGCGTCGATCGGGCGCCACGGGCGCCACGTCGATAGCAAGGACCAGTTACCGGCGAGCGACGGCGTCACGGTGAACGACACGAAGAGCGACGTCAGGGTCGCGACCGTGACGACCAGACCGAACTCGCGCAAGAACATGCCCACCGTACCGGGCAGAAACGAGATCGGCAGGAAGACGACCACGTCGACAAGCGTGATGACGATGGCCGCTACGCCGATTTCGTTTCGCCCGCGGATCGCGGCTTGCTGCGGTTCTTCGCCTTCGTCGAAATGACGCTCGGTGTTTTCGAGCACGACGATCGAGTCGTCGACGAGGATGCCGATGATCAGCGTCATGGCGAGCAGCGAAACCGTGTCGAGCGTGAACCCGGCGAGTTGCATGACGCCGAGCGTGACGAGCAGCGAGCACGGAATCGCGATCATGACGACCACGGCGTTGCGCCACGAGCGCAGGAAGAACAGCATCACGATCCCCGTGAAGAGCACCCCTTCGACGAGCGTGCGCACGACGCCCGAGAGTTCGTCGCGTGTATAGGTCGACTGCACGTTGAGCACGTCGAATTGCACTTCGGGATATTGATTGCGCAGCGCGGGAAGTTCCGCGAGCACCGCGTCTGACGCCGTTACTTCGCTCGTGCCGCTCGCCTTCTGCACGTCGAGCGAAATCGCCGCACGCCCGCGCGAATACGCGAAACTGCGCTGCGGTTCGAACGAGTCGGTCACGTAGGCGACGTCGCCGATGCGCAGGTAGCGCGACGATTGGCTAAACGCGTTGGCCGTGGGCGCGGTCGCCGCCTGATTGCCGCTGGTTCCGCCCGTCACGAGCAGATCGGCGACCGTTTCGGGGTCCGTGATGTCGCCGCGGATGTCGATGTTCGTCTCGCGCGTCGGGCCGTACGCGATGCCGCCGGGAGCGCGCACGTTGTTCGACGAGATCGACGACACGATGTCCGAGAGCGTGAGGCCGGTCGCGGCGAGTTTGTCGGGATACGCGGCGACTTGAATCGACGGCGTCGCGTTGCCGTTGACCTCGACGTACGAGATGCCCGATACTTGTTCGATCGACGGCACGATCTTGTTCGTGACGAGCGACGATAGCGCGCCGTTGGTGAGCGTCGTCGAGGTCGCCACGAGCGAGACCACGACGGCTTGCGAGGGATCGTAGATCGAGACGCTCGGCGTGGTCAGATCGTTGGGCAGCTGTCGCTGCGCGTTCTCGACCCGGCCTTGAATCTGCACGAGGTCGCTATTGACGTCGCTGCTCAGCGCGAAGCGCGCGACGATCGTCGCGGCTCCGGGCTGAATCGCCGTCTCGAGCGTGCCGAGATCGGGCGCGCCCGCCATCTGATCTTCGAGCGGACGCACGATCGCATCGCGCAGCTCGGTCGTCGACGCGCCGGGATAGGTCAGCGAGACTTGGATCGTCGGCAGATCGTAGTTCGGAAACTGCTGCTTGACGAGTAAAAATCCGGAGATCGTGCCCGCGAGCAGCACGAGCGCGATGAAGACCGTCACGAGCGTCGGACGGCGGACGAAGACGGACGTTAACGACATTGCTTAAGCACGCGAGACTCCGGAGGGGCTGGCGACGGGTTCGAGCAGATTCTTGCGATCGGCGGTCTTCTCGAGGTTCGGGTGACGCGGCGCGAACCAGACGAAGGCCACCGGCACGAGCAGCAGCGTCAGCAAGAGCGAACTCGTGAGGCCGCCGATTACCACGATGCCGAGCGCGCGACGGACGCTCGAGCCCGGATCGAGCGCGAGCGCGATCGGGCTCATTCCCGCGATCATCGAAATCGTCGTCATCACGATCGGCCGGAAGCGTTCCTGCGCGCTCTCGATGATGGCGGCGCGCCGGTCGATGCCCGCGCGAATCCGGTGGTTCGCGAAGTCGACGAGCAGAATGCCGTTCTTCGAGACGAGTCCGATCAACATGACGACGCCGATCATCGAGAACAAGTTGAGCGTCGAATTGGTAAGCGCGAGGGCGCTGAGCGCGCCGACCGACGCGACCGGAACCGCGAACATGATGATGAATGGCAAGCGATAGCTATCGTAGAGCGCGACCATCAGCAAGTAGACAAGCACGAACGCGAGGACGAGCGCGGCGCCGAGGCCCTGAACGGTCTGCGTGAGGTTCGCCTGCTGGCCGCCGGCGTTCGGGCCGACCGACACCGTATCGGGAAACTTCATCGCCGCCAAGCGCTTGACGAACGCATTCTGCACGTTCGATTGCGCGAAGCCCGGCTGAATGTTCGCGGTAACGTGCACGACGGTCTGGCGATTGGTGCGCGACATCAGCGGCGAGTTCGGATCGTTCTTGAGCGTGGCCACGTCCCCCACGTGCTCGAGCGAACCCGACCTCGTGCGGAACGGAATACCCGCGATCTGCGTGATCGACGTCTGCGCGCTCTCGGGATAGGTGACTTGCACGTATTGGATGCCGCGGCTCGTCTCGAACTGGGCGACTTGCGAGCCGCCGAAGCTCGCGCGCACGGCGTTCGCGGCCGTCGCGATATCCGCGTTGAGCGCGCGCGCGCGTTCGCGATCGAAGAGGATGTCGAACTGCGGAACTTTCTTCTGCGAGGAACTCGTCGCGTGATTGACGCCCGGCGTATTCTGCAGCACGTCGAGCACCTTCTGCGCCCACGGATCCGGATCGTCGTCGAGCGATGACACGATGTAATCGATGGGCTGGCCGTTGCCGCCGCCCGTCCCCGTCGCCGGAATGGCGACCGCACCGGCATCGGGGTAGAGCTTCGTCGCCATCTTCGAGAGCACGTTCGCGTAATACGAACTGTCGTGCTTGGGATAATCGACGAGGAACACCGTGATCTGCCCGCCCGACCCGAGCGCGACGCCGCCGCCCGCACCTTGCGAGATCCCTGCGGTACCCGTCACGGACTGCACGTCGGGCAGCTTCGCAAAGCGCGTGCTCAAGTCCGAGACCGTCTTGTTCGTGACCGTCAGCGGCGAACCCGACGGATAGTTGATTTGCACGAAGATCTGTCCGCGGTCGACCGCCGGGATGAATTCGAAGCCGACGAAGCCGAGCGGAACCAGGGCGACCGATCCGACTGTGAGGAGCGCGGAAACGCCGACGACGATCCATGGATGGTCGAGACCCCACACCAGGATGTGCCGGACGTACCAGCGCCGCGCGCTCATGAACAGGCGCGTGAACCACTCGATGGGCGCCCACGGCTTCCACTTCGATTTGAGCGACCAGTTGCCGGCGAGTGCCGGCGTCACCGTGAACGAAACGGCCAGCGACGTGAGCGTCGCGACGACGACGACGAGCCCGAATTCGGAGAGAAAGCGGCCGACGGTCCCCGGCAGAAACGAGATCGGCAGGAAGACGACGACGTCCACCATCGTGATGACGAGTGCCGCCGCACCGATCTCCGCGCGCCCGAGAATGGCCGCGGTCTGCGGCGCCTCACCGTCGTCGAAATGGCGCTCGGTATTCTCGAGCACGACGATCGAATCGTCGACGAGGATACCGATGACGAGCGTCATCGCGAGTAGCGAAATCGTGTCTATGGTAAAGCCCGCGAGGCGCATCACGAAGAGCGTGGTCATTAGCGACGTCGGAATCGCGATGAGCACGACGACCGCGTTGCGCCACGAACGCAGGAAGAACAGCATCACGATGCCGGTGAACGCGATGCCTTCGACGATCGACTTGTAGACGCTGTCGAGCTGCTGCTGCGTATAGTCGGCCTGCACGTTGAGCACGCTGAAGACGACTTGCGGGTACTTCGCGCGGATGGCGGGCAACGCGGCGAGAAAGTTCTCCGACGCCGTGATTTCGCTCGCGCCCGTGGCCTTCTGCGCGTTGAGCGTGATGGACGGAATGCCGCCGACGTAGCCGAATTGGCGACGCCGCTCGCTGCCCGTGTACACGTTGGCGACGTCGGAAATCTTGAACGCGCGCGTCGCGACGCTGAACGGGTTGAGGCCGGCGGAGACGCCCGTGCC
>CAZZUZ010000027.1:0-14353 GCA_964657315.1 Vulcanimicrobiota bacterium | reverse complement strand
TACCGCCGTTCGCTCGCCGTCTACGTTTCGGAATTGTGAGCTCGGGCTTCCGCAGAACGCGTAGCGCATACGTTCGACTACCGGCAGCGAGGCGAGCCGGGACGACTCCGCGCGTCCGACCGCCCCACGAAACCGCACGTTCGACGACGTGCGAAATGTGCGGCAGCGCACTACGTTGACATTTTCGCATCATTCGCGGCGAAAAGGGCAGCCAGGCGACTCAGTGCTTCGTCCGCGAAGCCGAAATTCCAAGAAATGCGCCCTCTCGACCGAGGCCGACTCTCCGCGCTTTCGAAGGCGGCACGCTTTTTGCGTGCCGGCCGTAGCTTTGCCGTGATCGCCGCGATCCTGCTCGCGTTCAGCGTGCCGATCGCGATCGTCATCTTCTCAGCTTCTTCGCATCAGCGGACGTCGACGAGCGAACTTGCCGAACACACCACGGGGCTGCGTTTGCTCGGGCCGGTCCGCACCTTCGAGCGCCGCCTGCGAAACCTGCGCGCAACGGCGGTTGCGGAGCATCGTCTCGATGTTGCGGACCGTGCGGCCGTAGAACGCTCGCTGCTGCGCCTCCAGGACGCGGCATCGGCTGCCGGTGCATCGGGCGGACTCGCGACCCGGCTCAAAAATCTCTCGAACGCATGGTCGCGGGTCGGCGACCGGCGGCGCGCGTTGCGCGATCTCGACGCGACCGTAGCGGCCGCGACCGATTACGCCGATGCCGTCGCGCGGCGGTACGGGCTCGCGGCGGCAACCGACGATGCGACCTCGAGCGCGATCGCGATCCTCACGCCGGCGTTGCCTGCGATCGACGAACGCGTCGACCAGGCGCGCAATCTCGCCGCCGGCGCGGTCGTCGCCAAGCGCGTTCCCGGCACGACGAAGTTCGCCGTCGCGATCCTCAACGAACAGCGTTCGCACGTCTATGCGACGGCGATCTCGTCCGCGGAACGGTACCGTATCGACACCGGCAGCGCGAGACTCTTGGACGTGCTGCGCCGCGTCGGGTTCGCAGCCTCGCGGTTCGATGCCGCCGTAGCGTACTCGCTCTCGCGTAAAACGCACGCGCGCAGCGACCGCGTTCGCATCGCCGGCCGAGCGGACGACGTCGCGCGCGCGCTCGACGGTGCCGCGGGCGCGGCTTCTTCCGCCGCCGCGTCCGGATACGAAACCGCCGCCCGCCTCGAAAACGAGAGCTTCTCGCGCACGCGCATGCTCGCGCTACTCGCGTGGCTCGCCGGGACGTCACTCACCATCGTGACCGCGCTCGGCATCCATCGCCGCGAACGTGCCGTCAACGCAGAACGCTACGGCGGCATGGTCGAGCGTCTCGCGATGACGCAATCGCAACTGGCGTCGGTTTTCGAGAATTCGCCGTTCGGCGTTGCGGTGATCGATGCGAACGGAACGCTCGTGCGGCGTAACGCGAGCGTTGCGAAGCTCCTGCAACCCCAGCATATGCTTGCCATCGCGGGCGATCCGCGTTTCGCCGAACTCGCGAACGGGTCGCTGCGTGCGTTCTCGCTCGAGCTCAACGGCGAACGCGACGACCGCGATTACTGGCTCGCCTGCGACGTCTCGCGCATCGCGCCGTCCAACGGCGAACGGCCCCACGTCCTCTTATTCGCGCGCGACGTGACGGAGCGCCGTCTCGCGGATGCAAAACTTCGGTACGAAACCAAACACGATCCGGTCACGCGGCTGCCCAATCGCGTCGCGTTTCTCGAGCGCACGACCGCCGCGATGCAGGGCGCACCGCTCGAGAGCCGCGCCTTCGTGTTTTTGGAACTGCAGACGGAGTCCGGCGGCAAAGCCCTCGGCTACGCCGGCGACGACATGCTCGCCGCGATCGCCGGACGTCTGGCGTCGTCGCTCGAACCGGGCGATCTCGCGGCTCGTTTCGACGGTTCGACCTTCGTCGTGCTGTGCGACGGCCAACACGACCGCGCGAGCGCGCGTGCGGCGGGCGAACGTTTGCTGCGCCGGCTCTCGCCTCCGCTCGACAGCGGCGAACGCGAAGTCCACATCAAATCGTTTGCGGGCGTCGCGCTGACCGATCGCCCGTACGGCAGCGCGCTCGACGTGATCCGCGACGCCGAGACGGCGATGTACGACGCGCGTTCGCGCGGCATCACGCTCGCGCTCTTCGTACCCGAAATGCGCGACCGGGCCGAGCGGCAGTCTACGCTCGTCTCACACTTGCGTCACGCGCTCGAGCGCGATCAGTTCTACCTCGCCTATCAGCCCATCGTCTCCGCGCACAGCGAGAGCCTCGTGGGCTTCGAGGCGCTCCTGCGCTGGGAGCATCCCGAACTCGGCAACGTGCCCCCCGATGAATTCGTCGCGCTCGCCGAGAGCACGGGCGTCATCGACGCGATCGGCCGCTGGGTGCTCGACCGCGCGTGCGCGCAACTCGCCACCTGGCAGGCCCTCGGGGTCGTCGGCGGCGGCAGCTGCAAGATGGCCGTCAACGTCAGCGCGCGCGAACTCGTCGCCGCCGACTACCCGGGCTTCGTCGAGCGGACGCTCGCGCGTCACGGCGTCGTGCCGCGCGACGTCGTTCTCGAGATCACCGAAAGCGGCGTCCTCGCTTGCGGCGGCGCCGCGGCTCAAGCGCTGGCACGGCTCGAGGAGATCGGCGTCGACCTCGCAATCGACGATTTCGGCACAGGCTACTCCTCGCTACGCTACCTGCACCAATTCGCGTTTCACGAACTCAAGATCGACGGTTCGTTCGTGCGCGGGTCCGACGGGCATCTCGTCTCGAAGCCGATCGTCGGGATGCTCGTGAGCCTCGCGAAGTCGCTCGGCGTCACGACGGTCGCCGAAGGCGTCGAGACGCGCGAACAGGCGGCCGAACTCGCGGCGCTCGGCGTCGATTCGCTGCAAGGCTATCTCTTCGGACGCCCGGTCAGCGCCGCGCTCATCCCCGAGCACCTGCGCGCGATCACGCAAAAAACCGCGCGCTGATCCGCCGGCGTCGTCCGATCGAAGCGGCCCGCTCCATCGGGAGCCGGGCCGCCTTGCGAAGTTCGGACCTTATGCGAAGGCCTGGAAGCCCGTGATCTCCTTGCCGACGATCAGGGTCTGGATCGTGTCCGTACCCTCGTAGGTGTACACCACTTCCATATCGAGGAAGTGCCGGGCGACGATGTATTCGTAGAGGATGCCGTTGCCGCCCAGGATGTCGCGCGCTTGCGAAACGACGCCGCGTGCGGTGCGGGCGTTGTACATCTTCGCTAGCGAACATTGACCATTGGTCATCTTGAAGGTCTGCGCGAGATCGGCGAGGCGCATCATCATCAGCTGCATCGACGTGATGTCGGCGAGCATGCCGACGAGTTTGGACTGCACGAGCTGCGTCTGCGCGATCGGCCTGCCGAACTGTTTGCGTTCGAGCGAATAGGCGAGTGCGCACTCGTAGGCGGCCATCGCGTGGCCGATGCATTCCCACGCGACGCCGTAACGCGTCGCGGCGAGCAGCTTGCCGACGTCCTTGAAGCTGCGCACGCCCGGCAGCAGATTCTCCTTGGGCACGCGCACGTCGGTGGCCGTGATGTCGGCTTGCCACACGGCACGCTTGGCGAGCTTGCCTTCCATCTTGACGGCTTTGAAGCCGGGCATTTCTTTTTCGATCAAGAATTCGCGAACTTTGCCGTCTTCGTCGCGGGCGTTGAAGACGATGACGTCGGCGATCGTACCGTTTCCGATCCAGCGCTTCGAGCCGTTGATGATCCAGTCGTCGCCGTCTTTACGGGCGGTACTCTCGAGCGCGATGGAGTCGGAACCGTGATTGGGCTCGGTCAGTGCGAACGCACCGATCTTCTCGAGCTTGGCCATCGGCGGCAGCCATTTTTTCTTCTGCTCGTCCGATCCGAAGAGCCAAATCGCGCCCATCGCGAGCCCGGAGTGCACGCCGTAGAACGTCGCGATCGAACCGTCGCCGCGCGCCATTTCGGCCGCCGCCACGCCCGTCGCTTTGAAGCTGATGCCGGGGCATCCGTAGCCCATGAGCGGTCCGCCGGCGAGGTTGAGCGTCTTGAGCTTCGGGATGAGGTGGAACGGAAACTCGGCACGCTCGATGTAATCCGCAATCACCGGCGTGACTTCCGCGTCCACGAAGGTGCGGATGCGGTCGCGGATCTCGCGCTCGGCGGGGTTGAGGAGCGCGTCGATATCGTAATAATCGACGCGAGGGAGTACCCCGTAATTATGGACGGGGATCGTGGGCTTGAGTTGCGGCACGTGATCGGTCGTCGTCATGATGCGACCTTTGACGGGCTGACTGGTTCTTCCGGTTCCGCAATTTCGAAAAGCAAGCCGTTTCCGTGTCGAAATCCCGGGTTGCCGTTCGACGTAGAGATGAGAGCGGCCGAAAGCGCCGCTCCGGCAGCAAGGAAGGATCCTCCCATGCGATTCATGGTCATCGTCAAAGCCACGCCGAAAACGGAAGCCGGCAGCTTGCCCGAGGCGGGCGAACTCGCCGAGATGGGCGCGTTCAACCAGAAGCTGGTCGAAGCGGGCGTCATGCTCGCCGCCGACGGTCTGCGCGACTCGAGCTACGGCGCGAGGATCAGCTTCTCCGAATCGGGCGAACCGACGGTTACCGATGGCCCGTTCGCAGAAACCAAGGAGCTGGTCGCCGGCTACTGGATCATCGAAGCCAAATCCAAGGACGAAGCGATCGCTTGGATGCGCAACGCGCCGTTCCGCGACGGCGAGATCGAGATCCGGCAGGTATTCGAATTCGAGGAGCTCGCGGACCGGGTGACACCGGATCATCTCGCGCGAGCCACCGCGTTTCACGAACGCACGCGAGGGCGCTGACGGACCACACGGCGGCGTCCGGCGCCGCGATGCGCGGCGCGATCGAGGCGGTCTACCGTATTGAGTTCCCGCGCCTCGTGGCCGGGCTCGCGCGCCTGACGGGCGATCTCGATTTCGCCGAGGACCTCGCGGCCGACGCGCTCGTGGCCGCACTCGAACGCTGGCCGCTCGAAGGGATCCCGTCGAAGCCCGGTGCGTGGCTCGCGACCGTCGCGAAGCGTCGCGCGATCGACGTCTTCCGCCGCGGCGATCGCTTCGATGCGATCGTCGCCGGCATCGCTCGCGACGCGCCGGGCCGCGACATCACGGCCGATCGCGCTCTGGAGGCCGTCACGAACGAAGATGTCGGCGACGATCTGCTGCGGCTCGTCTTCATCGCGTGCCATCCGATCCTCGCACCCGCGTCGCGCACGGCGCTCACGTTGCGGCTGATCGGCGGTCTGTCCACGGCCGAGATCGCCCGCGCGTACCTCGTGCCCGAAGCCACGATCGGTCAGCGCATCGTCCGTGCCAAGCAAAAACTTGCCAGCGCGAAGGTCCCCTTCGAACTGCCCGACCGCACCGAACGCGCGGCACGGCTGGAAACGGTGCTCGAAGTCGTGTACCTCATCTTCAACGAGGGGTACGCGGCGACGTCGGGCCCGCGCTGGATCCGCACCGAGCTGTGCGCCGACGCGCTGCGCCTGGGCCGCATGCTCGCCGTACGCTCACCCGGCGCGAGCGAAGTGCACGGACTCGTCGCGCTCATGGAACTGCAATCGTCGCGCTTCGGCGCTCGCCTATCGGACACGGGCGAACCGATCCTCTTGCTCGATCAAGACCGCTCGCGCTGGGACCGGCTCGCGATCGCCCGCGGCATCGCCGCGCTCGAGCGCGCGAGCGCGTGCGCGCCGATCCTGGGCGCGTACGGATTGCAGGCCGAACTCGCCGCAGTCCACGCACGCGCGCTCACGGCCGCTGCGACCGATTGGCAGCGCATGGTCCTCGTGTACGACGCGCTCCTGCTCGCGCGGCCCACGGCCGTCGTCGCGCTCAACCGCGCCGTCGCCGTTTCGATGGCGTACGGTCCGGGCGAAGCGCTCGCCGACGTCGACGAAATCGTCGCATCGGGCGCGCTCGCGAATTATCATTTGCTCGCGAGCGTGCGCGCGGACTTGCTGCAAAAGCTCGGCCGCAGCGACGAAGCGCTGCGCGAATTGGAGCGCGCCGTTACGCTCGCCCGGAACGATCGCGAACGCGACGTCCTCCTTCGCCGCGCCGAGAAGCTACGCAACTCTTTGCCATCGTGAGTACCCGCCGTTTCTCGACCCCGCGTGAGCGGAGTTTCGGAGGGACGACGCGAGGCGTTCGCTACTTGACGAAGGGGAGGACGTTGCTCGGGGTGACGGGGTAGAGGCCGAGCACGAGCGTGACGACCGCACAGACGGCGACGCCCACCCACGGCAGCGGGCTCGCCGGGACGAACTTGCGGCCGATCTCGGCACCCGTCGTCCGCGCGTACATCGCGCGCACGATTTTGAAGTACGCATACGCGGAGATCGCCGTGCCGACGATCAGGAGCGCGCCGAGCCAAATGTAACCCGACTTCACCGTCGTCGCGAGGATGAGGATCTTTCCGGTGAATCCGGCCGTCGGCGGCAAACCCGCGAGCGAGAGCAGGAAGAACGTCATCATCGCGGCGAGCACGGGCTGGCGATAGCCGAGGCCGTTGAACGCGCCCAGCCGCGAGCCTTCGTCGCGATCTTTCGAGAGCAGCGCGACCACGGCGAACGCGCCGAGATTCATGAACGTGTACGCGCCGAGATAGAAGATCGCGTAGCGCATACCGTCCGACGTCGCGCCCGCGAACGCCGCAACGATGTAGCCGAGTTGCGCAATTCCGGAATAAGCGAGCAGACGTTTGATGTCGTGCTGCGCGAGTGCCGCGACGTTGCCGACGATCATCGAGAGCGCGGCGACGATCCAGAGCGGATACAGAATCGCTTGCGCGTGCGCTTCGGGCAGCGATGCGTAGATAAAACGTGCGAGCACGGCGAGCGTGCCGGCCTTCGTCGCGACGCTCATGAACGCGGTCACGGGCAACGGCGCCCCTTCGTACACGTCGGGCGTCCATACGTGGAACGGCACGAGGCTCAATTTGAAGCAGAGGCCGAGCAAGAAGAGTCCGCAGCCGATGAAATACGCGGTATCGGGCGACGGATCGGCCGCGATCGACGCGAGCGAGACGTTTCCGGTCGCACCGAAGAGCAGCGCCATGCCGAAGAGCATGAACGCGGACGCCGTCGACGACAGGATGAGATACTTGAGCGCCGACTCGCGTGCTTGGGGCCGCGAAGCGATCGCGCAGAGACAGTAGAGCGCGAGCGAGAGCAGTTCGAGGCCGAGGAAGACGGTCAGGAGATTGGACGCGCCCGCCATGAGCATCGCACCCGTCGCGCTCCACAGCAAGAGCCCGATCGCGCCGCCCGCCTGATCGTCACGCCCGAGCGCGTACGCCATCAGTAGCGAGAAGATGCCGGCGACGATGACGATCTCTTGGAACGCGATCGTGAACCCGCTGCTGACGTACGCGCCGCCGAACGAGATGAAGGGAGCGTGCCACTGCTGCAGCGCCATGATGCCGCCGATCGCGAGGCCCGCGATCCCGAGGCCGATCGCGACGGGGCGCCGCAACTTTTTCGCGAGCACGAGATCGAAAACGAGGACGACGAGCGCGGAGATCGCGACGACCGCGGTGGGATAGATCGTCGCCCAATCGGCCGGACCGAACGGGTTAACCAGCGGCTGCGTCATTTGTGCTCCACGGTGATGGTCTTCATCCGGCCCGTTTTGGTCGTGAGCCGCTGACCGCCGGACGTGTAGGTCGCGCTGGTTCCGTCGTCGCCCGGAATGACCGTCGCGTTCTGCTGCGTCGCGCAGGCGACCGCGACCGGCGTGCCCGACGCTACGAAAACTTCCGCAACGGCGTGCGTCGCCCCGGCGGACGGACATGCGGCCCAACGTCCGGCGGGCGCCTGCGGCGCGGCTTTTGCAAACGCGAGGTAGCGGTCCGCGCCGTGCGTGACGTAGCCGGGCACGACGCCCAGGAGCACGATAGCGACGACGATCGGCGCGAGCGACGCGAATTCGAGCGGCGTGAGGTCTTCGCGTTCGGGCAGATCCGCGATTTCCGGGCCCTGCATCGTGCCTTGAAAGACGCGCAACATGTAGGCGGCAGCGAGGACGATCGGCACGAGCGCGACGACCGTCTGCCAAACGAAGCCCGCCTGATAGAGGCCCGTGAGGATGAGGATCTCACCCGCGAAGCCGCAGAGGCCGGGTAGCCCGAGCGCCGCGAGGATGAGGATCGTGAGGCCGCCCGCCAGGCGCGGATTGCGCGTCGCGAGTCCGCCCAGACGCGAGATGGAGCGCGTTTCTTCGCGCATCTCGAGTTCCCCGAGCACGAGGAACAGCCCGGCGCTGAAGAGTCCGTGCGCGAGGATGTACACGATCGCGCCGTCGATCGCCACCTGATTGAAGCTGAACACGGCGAGGACGATGAGGCCGAGGTGCGAGAGCGACGAGTACGCGACCACGCGTTTGGCATCGTCCTGCGTCAGCGCGACGAGCGCGCCGTACACCAGGCTGACGACGCCGAGAATCATCGCATACGGTGCGAACGCGTGCATCGCGCCGGGAAACAGTGCGGAGCCGATGACGAGGAACCCATAGAGGCCGCCCTTGGACTGCACGGCGCTCACGACCGCGACCATCGGGGCGGGCAGATCGGCATACGTCTCGGGCATCCACGTATGCAGCGGCCACAGCGGCGTCTTGATCGCGAATGCAAACGCGAAGCCCGCAAAGATCCAGAAACTCCAGGTATCGGAGATGGTCGCGAGTCTGCCCGGATCGAGACCGATGACGTCGGTCGTGCCCTGCACGATGCCGTACGCCGCGGTCGCGAGCAGGAGCGCGAGCCCGCCCACGAGGTTGTAGACAAAATATCGCCATGCGGTGCCGCTGGTCTTCGTCGGCGACCACGCGATGAGCACGACGAACACGGGCAGCAGCATGAGGTCCCAGAACAGCGCGAAGAGCATGAGGTCGCGCGCCAGGAACACGCCCGACATCGCTCCCAGCAAGAGCAGCATCTGGGCGACGAAATCGCGCGTTCGCGGGAGACGGATCACCGAGATCGCGCTCGCGGTACACAGCGTGAGCAGCAGCAGGATCCAATAGCTCGCCCCGCCGATCCCGACGTGGAAATTCGCGACGAAGGGGCGTTGCAGCCAGCGCAAAGACTCGTCCGGCGCGCCGAACGAGATCGCGGCGAGCACGAACATCGCGGCGGACACGACGACGCCGAAGATCTTCGCCGCGTTGTCGGACGCGCGCGGAATCGCGTACGTCGCAAAACCGGCGAGCAGCGGAACCAGGACGAGTGCGGCGATCAATGCGGCGTCCCCGCAACGGCGAAGTACGCGATGAAGACGGCGGCACCGACGACGATCGTCAACGCGTAGGCGCGCAGCAGCCCGCTTTGGAAAGCGCGCGCGATCGCGCCGAGCGCACCGGCGGTCCAAGCCACGTCGCGCACGCCCGCGTCGATGACGTGCGGATCGACGAACTCGCCGAAGGCTTTGCCCAGCGCCTGCGCCGGACGTACGATGGCGGCGCCGATCGCGTCGTCTACCCAGAAACGATGCGTGATGAATGCGGGCATGCGCAGCGCCTCGCCGCGCAGCCGGTCGATCGCGCCCGATTGCGCGTACGGCGCGCCGTAGCGCAGATACGCGACCACGATTCCGAGCGTCACGCACACGAGCACGATGATCGTCGAAAAAACTTCGTTGATGGGAAGCGGCACGCCGGCGACGTTTTCGCTCGTGCCGAACAGCGTTCCGAACCAGCGATACCACGGGCTCGACGGGCCTCCGATCGAGACGTAGCCGGCGATGACGCTCGGGACCATCAGGATCGCGACCGGCGCGTTCATGAGCCACGCGGGCGCATGCTCGACGTGCGTGTCTTCCTGATGCGAGTCGTGCTCGCCCGGCGGAATCGCGAGCAGCGAATCGGACACTTCGCCGCGATACGACCCGTAGAACGTCACGAAGAACATGCGGAACATGTAGTATGCGGTGATGCCCGCGGTGAGGACGCCGGCGAAGTACACGACCGGATGACCGTGTTCGAGCGCGCCGTAGATGACCGCGTCTTTGGAAAAGAATCCGGCGAGACCCGGGAAGCCGATGATCGCGAGCGTGCCGACGAGCATCGCCCAAAAGGCGAACGGTGTCTTCGTGCGTAGGCCGCCCATCCGGCGAATGTCCTGTTCGTCATGTAGCGCGTGGATGACGATGCCCGCAGTGAGGAAGAGTTCGGCTTTAAAGAACGCGTGCGTGAAGAAGTGCAGCACGCCCGCCTGGTACGCGCCGACGCCGACGCCGACGATCATGTAGCCGATCTGCGACATCGTCGAATAGGCGAGAATCCGTTTGATGTCCCACTGCCCCATGCCCAAAATCGCACCTGCGACCATCGTGATCGCGCCGACGACGGCGACCATCTCCTGCGCGGCTGGCGACAGGTTCCAGAGCGGCGCGAAGCGCGCGATCAGATAGACGCCCGCGGTGACCATCGTGGCTGCGTGGATGAGCGCGGAGACCGGCGTCGGGCCTTCCATGGCGTCTGGCAGCCAGGTGTGCAGCGGCACCTGCGCCGACTTTGCAGCGGCGCCGACGAAGAGGCCGATGCAGATCGCGAGCAACAGCGGCGACGAGAACGTGCCGGCCTTCGAGAAAATGTCGGCGTAGGCGGTCGCGCCCGTCGCCTGATAGATCGCAAAGATCGCGAACATGATGCCGACGTCGCCGAAGACGTTGATGACGAACGCTTTGCGCGATGCCGCGACGGCCGTCGGTTTGTAGAACCAGAAGCCGATCAGGAAGTACGACGCGAGGCCCACGAGGCCCCAGCCGACGAGCAATCCGACGACGTTGTCGGAGAGCACGAGCGTGAGCATCGCAAACACGAAGAAATTCAAGTACGCGAAGAAGCGCGCGACGGCTTTGTCGGCCCACATGTACCCGATCGAATAGAGATGGATCAGACCGCCGACGCCCGTGATGATGAGCGTCCACAGGATCGAGATCGAATCGTATTGCAAGCCGAACGTGAAGCCGGGCACCCACGAACCGAGCGGCACGTGCGCACCTTCGGACGGGTTCGAAATCGTAAAGAGCGCGACCAACGCGAAGACGAAGGACGCGAGGACGGTGGCGGTTCCGAGCCATGCCGCGCCGCGCTTGAGTTGCGGCCCGAATGCCCAGATCGCGATCGCGCCGGCGAGCGGCAGCAGCCAAACCAGAAGTAGCGGAACGGCCGCGGGGCTTGCGAGGGTCATCCGTGCATCCTCGCGACTTCGTCGACGTCGACGTTCTTGGCTTTGCGGAACACCGCGACCACGATCGCGAGACCGATCGCGGCTTCGGCCGCAGCGACCGTCACGACGAGGAACACGAAGATGTGGCCCGCGTTGTTCTGCCATTCGCGCGCGTACGCGACCAGTGCGAGATTCGCCGCATTGAACATCAGTTCGATCGCCATCAATTGGATCAGCGGATTGCGACGCAGCACGACGCCGAGCACCCCGATGAAGAACATCACGCTCGCGAGCGCGATGTAATTCCCGATGTCGACTTCCATTATTTTCCGGCTTTCAGAATCGGTTCGCGCTCCGTCTTCGGGGGACGCTTGTGACGGCCGAGAGTCGGTTGCGGCGCGGCGTCGCTCGCGATGAGCACGACGCCGATCACGGCGACCATAAGGACGAACGCCGTGGCTTCGAACGGCAGCAGATGCGTCGTGAAGAGTGCGGCGCCGAAATCGGAAACGCTGCCGAAGACGCCGGCGCGGCCGACATCGCCGAGCGTCGAGCCGGCGGCCGGTTTCGCGGCGGTCGCGCCGTTGCGCAGCACGCCGTAAGCGACGAATCCGAGCCCGGCGAGCGCCGCGAGAACGGTCGGCCCGACGATGCGCGGCAAACGGTTCGGACCTTCGGAGAACGGACCGATGCCACTCGAGAGCAACGCGATGACGAACACGAAAAGCATCAAGATCGCGCCGCTATAGACGACGATCTGGATGATGCCGATGAACTCGGCGTTGAGCGTGAAGTAGAGCGTCGCGAGGGTCAAAAAGTTCAGGAGCAAACCGACGACGCTGTATACCGGGCTCTTCTGCGTGACCGTGAAGACCGCGCTCGCGATCAGGACGATCGCGAGAATGTAGAACAGGATCATCCGGCCAGACCCTTGGTTTGCGTCTTGAGGATCTCGCCGCGATGCGTCGCCGAATAGCCGTCCGCGACGTCGAGCGTGCTCTTGCGTTCGATGACCGAACCGAGATCGGCGGGAATCCCGCCCGGGCGCTCGTCCGGCGCCGTTCCGACGCCGGCGCCCGGGGGCACGAGCAGCCGGTCTTTGGCGTAGACGAACGAGCCGCGACGGTAGTCCGCCATCTCGAAACGCGGCGTCAGCACGATGGCGTCGGTCGGACACGCTTCTTCGCACAGGCCGCAGAAGATGCAGCGCAGCTCGTCGATCTCGTAGCGTCCGGCAAAGCGTTCGCCCGGCGACTTGCGATCGTCCGGCGCGTTCTCCGCGCCGATCACCGTGATCGCGTTTGCGGGGCAAGCGATCGCGCAGAGCTCGCAGCCGATGCAGCGTTCTTTGTCGTCGGCGTACCGGCGCAGCTCGTGCAGCCCGTGGAAGCGCGGCGCGTGCTGTTTCTTCACGTCGGGATACGCGATCGTCGGCTTCTTCTGAAACGCGAACTGTAAGGTCGTTGCGAAACCCCGTGCGAGTGCGACGACGCCGCCCATAAATCCCATTACGTTAACATCGGGGCGGCGTACCCCCGATCCCCCCGTATCGAATGCATGGCGTTCAACCGACGAAGGCGACGATCGCTGCCGTCACCATCAGATTGAGCGTTGCCGCCGGAAGCAATACTTTCCAGCCGAAATTCATCAGCCGGTCGTATCGCAAGCGCGGCAACGTCGTGCGCAGCCATATGTACATGAAGATGAAGAGCGCGGCCTTGGCCACGAACCAGATGATTCCGGGAATGAACGTCAGGCCGAAGAGCGGCATCCATCCGCCCAAAAACAGCAGCGTCGCGATGCAGCCGACCGTGATCATGTTGAGATATTCCGCGATGAAGAATAGGCCGAAGCGCAGGCCCGAATACTCGGTGTGGAATCCGCCGACGAGTTCGGTCTCGGCTTCGACGAGATCGAACGGCGCGCGATTGGTCTCGGCGATCGCCGTAATGATGTAGATGATGAAGCCGAAGATCTGCGGCACGATATACCACATCTTGCCTTGCGCGTGCACGATACCCGAGAGCGACGTCGTCCCAGCGAGCACGAGCACGCCGACGATCGACATCGTCATCGCGAGTTCGTAGCTGATCATCTGCGCGGTCGACCGCACGCTGCCCAGCAGTGGGAATTTCGAACCCGACGCCCAGCCCGCAAGCGAGATGCCGTACACGCCGATCGACGTGATCGCGAAGATCGCAAGGATGCCCGCATTGACGTCGGAGACGCCCCAAATCCCGCCGCCCGATTCCGAAAACGGGATGATCGCAAACGCGCCCATCGCACAGATGAGCGAGATGAACGGGGCGAGTTTATAGATGAGCGGATCGGCCGTCACCGGCGTGAGATCTTCTTTGAAGAGCATCTTGACGGCGTCGGCTGCCGGCTGCATCATGCCCCACGGGCCGACGCGGTTGGGGCCGGGCCGCAACTGCATCCAAGCCATGATCTTGCGTTCGAACACCATCGCATATGCGAACGTGGTGAGCACGATGAAGAGGATGACGGCCGTCTTGATCAGCGCGGCCAGCCACCACATCGACATGATTCGATTGAAGAGATCGATCACGCGACGCCTCCGGCGAGTTCGCGCTGCGGCGCGCGCACGTTGTCGAAGCGGACCGTGTCGCCCGGCGCGAACGCGTTGGCCGGTGCTTGCGGCAGCCCGTCGTACACGACGACCACCCCCGGCAGCGCGTCCTCGCTGAGCACGAGCGTCAGATTGGGAAGCCGCTTCGTACCCGCGACGAGATCGATAACGGCGCCCGCTTCGAGCGTCGTCCCCGCGGTCTGCGGATGCACGATCGCACTCGGCTGCGGACGCAGCGGCGCGAAGCGCTCGTCGAAATACGACTCGCCGCCGCCGGCGAAAACGCTGCTTGCGATCGCAAGCCGCAGATCGCCGTTCGCGGCCGGCGAAGTCGCCTTTACACCCGCTTTCGTCCGCGCGAGCGAAGCGTCGGCGAACGCGTGCGTCTTGGGAGCCGAATCGGTCGCGCGCGACCCGAGCACGTTCGGTGCCGGAATCGTCACGCCGAGCTCTGCCGCGAGTGCGACCAGCACGTCGCGTTCGGAGAGCACGCCGTCGGGCGGAAACTGCGCGACGCGCAGTTCGCTCAGGCCGCCCGTGAGATCGTAGGCGTGGCCGTCCTTTTCGAACGC
>CAZZUZ010000026.1:0-14505 GCA_964657315.1 Vulcanimicrobiota bacterium | reverse complement strand
CTTTCCCGCGCTCGCCGTCGCGTTCGCGTTTCGCGCGGGCCTCTTCAACATCGGCGCGGAGGGGCAACTCGTCATCGGCGGACTCGCCGCCGGTATCTTCAGCGAGTACGCGCACACCACGGGCTGGCAGACGATCGCGCTCACGCTGCTGGCAGGCGCGATCGGCGGAGGCGCCTGGGGCGCGATCGCGGGCGTGCTGCGCGCGCGGTTCGGCGGCAACGAAGTCATCGCGACGCTGATGCTCAACATCATCGCGGGCTTGCTCGCGAACTATCTCATCGTCGGGCCGCTGCACACGCCGGGCGTTGCGGGCGCGGAAACCGCCGTGCTGCCCGAAAACGCGTGGCTGCCGACGATCGTCCCGGGCACGCGACTGACGATCGCGTTTCCACTCGCCGTCGCGCTCGCGTTCGCCATTCGCTGGTTCTTCGCGCGCTCGGTGCTCGGCTACGAACTGTGCGCCGCGGGCGACGCGCCCGAAGCCGCACGCCGCGCCGGCATCGATCTGCGCTGGGTCGCGCTCGTCGCCATGTCCGTCTCGGGCGCGATCGCGGGCGTCGGCGGGGCGACGATCGTCGACGGCGTCCTGCACCGCTTCAACGTCGCGCTCTCGCCCGGCTACGGGTTCATCGCGATCGCCGTCGCGCTCGTCGGGCGGCTCGATCCGCTGCGCATCGTCCTCGCCGCATTCGTCTTCGGGATGCTGCAGAGCGGCAGCCTCACGATGCAGGCCGCGGCCGACGTGCCGCGCGACGTCGTCACCGTCGTCGAAGGCCTCGCGATCCTCGCGCTCGCCGCGCAGCAGACGATTGCCGGCCGCGCGAAAGCCGCCGCATGAACGGCGTCGAGCAGTTCGTCGTGCTCGTGCTCGTCAAGAGCGCGCCGCTGATCTTCGCGGCGCTCGCGGGCGTCATCTGCGAGCGCGCGGGCATCCTCAACATCGCGCTCGAGGGGGCTCTCGCCGCGAGCGCTTTCGGTGCCGTCGTGGTAACGTTCGCGACGGGCAGTCCGCTACTCGGCATCGTCGCAGGCATGATTTGCGGTTCGCTCGTCTGCGGCGCGCTCGGCGTCGCGGCGACGCGCTTCGGCGTCGATCAAATCGTCGCGGGTACGGGTCTCAACGTCGTGGCCATCGCGGGCGCGGGCTTCGGCGTCGCGGCGATCTGGGGCGCCTCGGGTGCGTCGCCGGACGTGCGCGGCTTGGGCAACGCGGGTCAAGCGGCGCTCATCGCGCTCGCGATCGCGCTCGCCTTCGCGGTACAGTACGGGCTCGACCGCACGCCGTTCGGCCTGCGCCTGCGGGCCTGCGGCGAAAACCCGCGCGCGGTGCGCTCGGCCGGAATCGATCCGCTGCAGACGCGCGTCAACGCGACCCTGATCGCCGGCGCCATCGCCGGCCTCGGCGGCGTGTTCCTCTCGCTCGCCGAGCTCTCACTCTACTCCGACGGCATGACCGCGGGCCGCGGCTTCATCGCCCTCGCCGCCGTGATCTTCGGGCGATGGAAGCCCGTCGGCGCGATGTGCGCGGCGCTCGGATTCGGCGCGCTCTCTGCGCTGCAATTCTCGCTGCAGCAGTCGGGCGTGCCGAGCGAACTCATGCAAGCGCTGCCGTACATCGTCGCGCTGCTCGCGCTCGCGGGGTTCGCGGGACGCGCGCGCGCACCCAAAGCCGACGGCGTGCCGTATCCGTAACGTGGGAGCGAATGTTCGTTAACCGTTAGGCGAAGAGGACTCCCCGCCGATAAATGTCATAATGGGAGGCACGTGATGTCGAAATCTTTCGTCCGATCTCTGGCGTCACTCGGCGCCTTCGTTTCGCTCGTGGCCGCCGCGAACGCACCCGCGGGCGCGTATTCGCTCAGCGATCCGTTTGCCGACATGCAGGCGCAGCTCTACTCCGCCGCCATGCACGCACCCGGCCACGTCGGCATCGCGGTCGAAGATCTCGCGACGGGCGAGACGTCCGGCATCAACGCGTCGGCGAATCTGCCCGCCGCGTCGACGATCAAAATTCCCGTGATGGTCGAGGTCTTCAAGCAGATGGAGGCCGGCAAGATCGATCTCAATACGACGGTCACGATGCGCGCATCGGATCGCGATTGGGGCTGGGGCGACATGGCCGACGCCCCGATCGGTACGGAGCGTTCGGTCAATGCATTGCTCTTGCTGATGATCACCGAGAGCGACAACACCGCCACCAACATGCTCATCCGCCTCGTCGGCCGCGGCCATATCAACTCGACGATGGCGACCCTCGGCCTGCACCAGACGCGCCTGAGCGACTACATCCGCAGCGAATCGAACTCGATCCGTTACGCGCTGCGCACGAGCCCGAAAGACATGGTCTCGCTGCTCGACAAGATCGCGCGCGAACGGCTGGTCGACGAATGGTCGTCTCGCGAGATGCTCGCGATCCTCGCGGGCCAGCACCATAACGGGCTCATCCCCGCCGCGCTTCCGGCCGGCATCAAAATCGCGCACAAGACGGGGTCGCTCCACGACACGCTCAACGACGTGGGAATCGTGTATCGCGACGACGAGCCGTACATCATCGCCGTAATGACGACGCAGCTGCCCGACCTCGATCTCGGTCGCGCGTTCATCCATCGTGTGTCGCGCATGGCCTACCGCCAATTCGGAAAGTACGAAGCGTGGCGCGAGAACGAGGGCATCGCCGCGTTCGACGTCGATGCGCCCGACACGTCGCTCGCGACCGCGCAGGCGCCCGACGACGCGATGTGGGATTCGCAGGCCCCCAAGCCGCCGCCGTCCGCACCCGAACTCTCGCTCCCGACCGATCCGTCTGCGGAATCCGAGCAGTAGTTACGGCTTACTAGCGACTTCGCACGTGCGTCGAGGGCCGGGCGAAACGTTTACCCGCCATGGAACCGAACACGATGACGGCTAAATTGACGAGAGCGCCGGTCATCCCGCCCACGTTACCGAACGCGGACACGAGGATCGCATCGACGACGATCAGGGTCGGCACCGTAACCGCAAAGACGATCGCAAGCACGAGATTCTGCGGGATCGGTTGTTTCTTCCTCACGTAGGAAGCGGCGAGGAAGTATACGCTTGCGGCCCAAGCTACGCCGATCAAGATGAGGCTCGGCACGGCGATGGCCTGCGGCACGATGGCTAGACGGCGGCGCGCCGGCCCGCGTACGTCGGCGTCAGGAGGCTGCGGTATTTCGGATTGTTGCCGCCCGTGATGCCGTCGAAGATCCGCGAGAGTTCGCGCGTTACCGGTCCCATCGTGCCGTCGCCGACCGCGCGATGATCGACCGACGAGATGAACGTGACGCCGGCGGCGGTTCCGGTGAGGAACATTTCGTCTGCGGCATAGAGCTCGCTGCGGTCGATCATACGCTCGACGATCGGCAGGCCGAGTTCGTTCTCGGCGAGCGTCAGGATCGTCCGGCGCGTGATGCCTTCGAGGCAGTTCTGCGACGGGTCGGGCGTGACGATCTTGCCATTTTTGACTAAGAAGAGATTCGCCGCCGAGCCTTCGGCGACGTGCCCGTCCATCGAGAGCATGATCGCTTCGTCGAAGCCGTTGAGCTGTGCTTCGCTCTTTGCGAGCGCCGAATTGATGTATGCCCCGGTGATCTTCGCCCGGGCGGGCGCGATCGTATCGTCGATGCGCCGCCACGAACTCACGCCGGTCCGTAAACCCGCCTCGGCATCGAAGTATTTCGAAAACGGGACGCCGATGATCGCGAAGGCATCGGGCACGCCCGTGAGGCGCACGCCGACGTCTTCGGCGGCCTTATACATGAGCGGCCGAATGTAGACGTTGGTCTCGAAGCCGTTGCGCAGGCAGAGTTCGATCGTGATCTCGACCAGTTCGTCGACCGTGTGCGGCAGTTCCATCATCAAGATCCGTGCCGAGGTGTGCAGCCGTTGATAGTGCTCGCGCAGCTGCAACAGCAGCAGATCTTTTTCGCCCGCGTTCCAATAGCCGCGGATGCCTTCGAAGCATCCGGTTCCGTAGTTAAGCCCGTGGGTCAAGAGCCCGACTCGGGCGTCGTCGTACTTCTGGAAGCGGCCGCCCGCGAAGACGGTTGAATCGGCGAGGTTCATCGGACGAGCGGCTTTCGCGACCGGCCGCCCGCACGCATTTAACGTTTGGGCCAACGCGCGCAAACGCCGGTCGCTCGCCGGGACCGCGCCTCACCGATTGGGAACGATAGGCGTATGCTGGAAGGCTCGCGGACGTTCGACATCGCGTGGGGCACGGTCACGGCGATCGTTTGCTTCGGCCTCGGCGCGTCCGCGATCTGGTCGTGGGTCGTGCTGCGCCGCACGAACGGCGCGTCGATCTTCGGCCGCGCGGTCGATCCCGGCCGTGGTATGCAGCTCGCCTGGGGCATCTTCGCGATGGGAATGGGCGGCACGAATCTCGGCTGCCGCTATATCGATCATCTGTATCTCAGCGGCGTACACGAAGGCTTCTTCGCACTCACGTTGCTCGTCGTGGGCGTCCTCACGCCGGCGCTCTTGCGAGCCCGGACGCGCCGCGGCTTCGGCCTTACGGCTGCCCGCCGGACGCACTAGGGCGCCCGCCCGGCCGCTGACAAAAACGAGGTATCAAAAAACCCGCATCGCCGAAGCGACGCGGGTTCTTCACATCTCGCGATGCGGGTGAGATCTTAGAGGCCGTAGACGCTCTTGAGATCCGTCATCGCCTGCGTGAGCACGGCGTGATAGTTGGAATCGGCCTTCTCGCCGTACTTCGCATCGATGTCCTTCATGACTTGTACGTGCACGGGATGCGTCACGAGACCATCGAGCATGTACTCGACGTCGAAGGTCTTGTCGGGGGTCACGCCGAGCGTGTAGAGCGACGCGGCGAGAGCCTTACCGTCGGGAGCGGGCGTCGAAGCGGTCGGAAGGGGAACCTTCGCGGCCGTAACGATCTTGACCGAGTCGTTGACGACGAAGTTGAACACGTCGAGGAACGACTTGACGTTGTCGGCGCCGAATTTCGTGGTCAGCGCGCCGACTTCGGCCGAGGTCTTGGCGCCTGCGAGAACGCCGACGAGCTTCGTCGAATCGAAGCCGCTGGTGCCCGTGCCGGCCGTGATCATGTTGACGGTGGTCTGGAGGTCGGGTTTGCCCGTGTAGACGGGAGCCTTGCTGAAGCGGGCCGTTTCGCCTTTGGCGAACGACGGAGCCGCAACGGTGAGAAGCGCTGCGCCCGCGATGAGCGACACCGCAAGGGTGCGGAACTTGGTCATGGATTCTCCTGAATGCAGAATTGCGGCGCGCCTCAAAGGGCCCGCTCGCGAGAAAAACGGCCGAAGCCGTCCTCTGGATTGCCGGGCCCCGGTACGAGCCCGTCCGGTAACGCATTTCGGGCCACTCCCGTTCCGTCCCGACGCGAATTCGTGCCATGAGCCCTAGGCGGAGGCGGCAGGAAGCGCCCGGCCCCCGGTTTCGCACTTCGCGAAACCGCCTCCCCTAGAGCGGTCCGCCGTCTTCCCGAGAACGGTAGCGAACGGCCGCGGCATCGCGCTCCGCATATCTTTTCAAGGTTCGCAATTGCTTTGCGAACATGACGAGATCGAGCCACGGCAACACCGCGCGAAGCAGTAGCCCGTGCGGCCCCTTCGGGTAGCGCACGAGAATCTTGGCGACGAGCCGCGCGCACGCGCCATCCGCGACGACGCGATACGTGCCGGCGATCTCGCCGAAAAGCGCCGCGTAGAGGTGCGAGTCCAGCGTGACGGTGAGCGAACGCTGCGGTTCGAACGCGGCGATACGAAAAATAACCATCAGTCGCTGACCCGGCTCGAGCGCGTCCAGCCCGGGCGTGAGCACCGGCGGACTTCGCCGTCCGAAGTTGTCGACGAGATCGTAACTGTACGGGGCGGCGCGCAGTTGCGCGAGCCAGCGGAAGACGAGCGCCGGCGGCGCCGCAATCGAGATCGCGCGAAAGAGCGTTTCATCGGAGGCGAACCCGAGTTGGTCGCACGCGTAGTGCGCTTCACGCTCGGCCGGCGTCGAACCCCAATTGCGTACGTCCATCGCACGAGCGCAGTATCGCGCGGAGCAGAGGCGAACCTCCGGCGATGCTCGTCGTTGATCGCATACGCCGTTCGTTCGGCACGGCCGTCGCCGTGCGCGACGTCAGCTTCACGGTCGAACGGGGCAGCATCTTCGGCTTCCTCGGCCCCAACGGCGCCGGCAAGACGACGACGATGCGCATGATCCTCGGCATCTTCGCACCCGATGCGGGTTCGATCTCGTGGAACGGCGCGCCGATCACGCTCGCGACGCGCCGCCGTTTCGGCTATCTGCCCGAAGAGCGCGGCCTCTACGGCAAGATGCGCGTACGCGATCAGATCGCGTACTTCGCGCGCTTGCACGGCGTCGATGCCGACGCCGCAAAAAAGCGCACGAGCGCGTGGATCGAACGCCTGAACATCGAACACTACGCCGATCGTCCGTGCGGCGAACTCTCGAAGGGCAACCAGCAGAAAGTGCAGCTCGCGAGCGCGGCCGTGCACGAACCCGAATTGCTCGTCCTGGACGAACCGTTTTCGGGCCTGGATCCGGTCAACGCCGAAACCATGCTCGGCAGCATCGAGGCGCTCGCCGCGGCGGGCACGACGCTCGTGCTTTCGAGCCACCAGATGTTTCAAATCGAAAATGCGTGCAGCAGCTTCTGCATCATCGGCGCGGGTGAGGTTCGCGCGGCGGGCACGCTCGCGCAGTTGCGCGACGCCTTTCCGACCCGTACGCTCGTCGTAGAACCCGACACGCCGGAATTGCGCGAAGTACTCGACGCGGTGGGCGCGACGCATTCCGATGCGTTCGCGGGTCCCGACCGGCTCGCGTACGACGTGCCCGCTCGAACGGACTTCGCCGCGCTCCTGCGCCGCGCGGCCGGCGTTTCTCCCCTGCGTTCGTTCGATCGCCGCGAACCGACGCTCGGCGACATTTACATTCGCGCGCTCGACCGGAGCGTCGCGTGAACGAGATCGGCATCGTGCTCTCTGCCGAAATCCTGCGCAAGCTACGATCGAGGCTCTTCTGGCTCGCGACGCTCGGCGGCATGCTCGGCGTCGCCGCGATCGTCGCGATGCCGGCCTTCTTCGTCAACATCGCGCGATCGTCGGCGAGCGACGTCGTGCTCGCGGGACCGGCGCCGCTGCGCGAACGCGTGACGACATTGCTTCAAGCGCAAGACGAGTTTCGCGTCGTCTCGAGCGTCGCGTCGCTGCCCGAACGCGTAACGGAAAAATATCTCGCCGAGCACGGGAAAGCCGGTGCCGCGATCGCGATCTCGCTGCGCGGCGGTCTGCTGCACCTCGAGGTGTATCCCTCCGATCTCTCCGCGTATGCCGACACGACGTTTCGCGCCCTCGTGCCGCTCAACATCGAACTCGCGACCGGCGCGCCGCGCGCGCGCATCGTGCGCGCGAGCAAGATCGATCTCGCGATTCACGGCATCGACAAGAAGTTCGCCGACACGAAATCGGCGGAGATCGCACACGGCGTCGCGCTCGGCCTCGTGTTCACGCTGTACTTCGCGATCATCCTCGCGAGCCAGAGCGTCATGGCGGCCGTCGCCGAAGAGAAGACGAGCCGTATCGCGGAGATTCTCGTCTCGACGATCGAGCCCGGTAATCTGCTCGCCGGTAAAACGTTCGCCGCCGCAATCGTCGCGATCGCGCAGCTGGCGCTCTGGATCGCGACGGCGCTCGTCTTGCTGCCGCACGTCGCGACCTCGTTCGAGAACAGCGCGCAAGTCGCCGCGGCCGCGAAAGGTCACGCCGAGGACGGCGTGCTCGAAGCGCTGCTGGCGGTCGATCCGCTCGAGGTCCTCTGGTTTCTCGGCTTCTTCATCGTCGGCTACCTGCAGTACGCGACGATCTACGCGGCCGCCGCATCGCTCATCTCGCGGACGGAAGATCTGGCGAGCGTGACGACGCCCGTCATCATGCCGGTCGTCGGCGCGTTCTTTCTCGCGCAGTACGCGTTGCTCGCGCCCAACGCCCCGATCGTCGTCGTCTGCGGTTTCGTGCCGTTCATCTCCCCGTTCGTGATGTTCGCACGCATCGCGATCTCGAGCGTGCCGGTCTGGCAAACCGCGATCGCATTCGGCATCGACGCGATCACCGTCGTCGCATGCTTCTGGGCGGCCGGCCGCATCTATCGCCTCGGCATGCTGCTCTACGGAAAGCTCCCGTCCCCCCGGCAAATTCTTGCCGCGCTGCGCGCGTAGCCGCGAGGTCCGTCTAGAACGCAGCGCGAGCGAGTGCGATACCGCCGTAGCACGCGGCGATGCCGAGCACGACGCTCGCCGCGACGTAGGCGGAGGCCGCGAACGGAAATCCGTTGACGCCGAGCATGAGCGCCTCGAACGAGAACGTCGAAAACGTCGTGTAGCCGCCGAGGATGCCCGTCGCTAGGAACACGCGCCAAAGCGGATCGAGGCCGGCCTTCCCGACCGCGGCTTCGATGACGATGCCGATGAGAAACGAGCCGCTGACGTTGATGAAGAGCGTCGCGTACGGGACTTGCGCCGCGCCGAAGCGCGCGCCGACGAATTGCGCGAGCGCGAAGCGCAGAATGCCGCCGATCCCGGCACCGAACCCGACGAGCGCGAAAGCGCGAAGATCACCCATTGCGTTCGAAACTCCGATCACAGGCTGCCGCGCGCGCGCGACCGAACGCGAACGCGGTGAGGAGACTGCTGCTCGCGATCGTCGCCTACGTCGCGATTCTCGGCGCGTTCGCCGTCGTACGCTGGAATCTCTGGACCTACGGCACGGACACCGGCACGTTCACGCAAGTGATCCACGCATCGTTCGCCGGCTTCACCGACGGGCCGGAACAAGGCACGCACTTCAAGTTCCATTGGGCGCCGTTGCTCTCGTCGTTGTATCCGCTCGTCGCCCTCTTTCGCGCTGGGCTCGCTCTGCAGATCGCGCAGGTCGTGCTGATCGCTGCGTGCGCGCTGCCGCTGTACGCGATCGCGCGTCCGTACGCTTCCGAAGGACGGGCGGCCGGTTATGCGTCGCTCGCGCTGCTCTATCCACCGCTCGGCGCCGTCGCGTTCACCGAATTTCACGAGATCGCGTTCTATCCGGCGCTCGCGCTCGCGCTGTTCTGGGCCGCGGATCGCGCGCGCTGGGGCTGGTTCGCATGCTTCGCGATCCTCGCGTCGGGCGTGCGTGAAGAAGCGTGCATCGTTCTAGCCATCGTAGGCGCCGCGCTGGCGGTCGTGGGATACGTTCGCCGCAATCCCGGCTACGTGCGCGTGCCGGGTCTGCTCGCCGGCGCGCCGCTCGAGCCCGAGCGCTTGATCGTCGCGGGCATCGGACTCGCCGTCGTCAACGCGGGCGCGCTCGCGACGTACTACGGCGCGGTCATCCCGCGCGTCGGCGCGTGGGAGCCGTCGCGCTTCTACGAATATTCGTTCGCGCACGGCCCCGCGCAAGTGCTCGTCGCGATCGTCACGCACCCGTGGTATGCCGCACAACTTCTGACCATCGGCCGGTTCACGTATCTGCTCGAAGCGCTCGTGCCGCTCGCGTTCTTACCGTTCTTTTCGCGCTGGACGTGGCTCGCGGTGCCGGGGCTGCTCGTGGTGCTCCTTTCGAGCGATCCGATCGCTTGGCGCATGGGCTCGCACTACGCCGCCATCTACGCACCGTGGCTGCTCCTGGGCGCGGTCGCCGCACTCGTGCGTTTCGATGCCGCCCGCGCGCGACTGCGAGCGATTCGCTGGTATCGGACGGCCGCGGGCATCTGCGCGGTCTTTCTCATCGCGATCAACCCGATGCATCCCGCGCACTACCTGCGCGCGATCTATCCGCACGGCGACGTCGAACGCGCGCTCGCGCTCGTGCCGCCGGACGCGCACCTGCTCACGCACGACGAGTGGTTCACCCACGCCGCGTACGCGCATCCCAATGCGACCGTTTTCTTCTGCCCGTTCGTCGACTACGCGCTCGTAGCGGACGACTATCCCAACGGCTACTATCGCGACGAGCTCGCACCCGAGATCGCGCGCGAAGTCGCGCGGCGGCGCATGCGCGTCGTTGCGAGCTACGCGCACGTGAAGGTGTATTCGCGCGTCCCTACGCCGGGCGCGCGAGTCGGTGCCTGCATCACGCCCGGCAACGTCGACTACATCGACCTGCGTCACACGCTCGGGACGTAAGAAGGCCGCGCCGTTTTGCGGGCGCAGCCTTCCGTTACGATACGCGCAAGGGGCGCGTCGCGCTAGCCGACCGGGGTGACCGACTTCGCGTCGAGTGCGCGCTCGACGTCGTTTGCGATCGCAGCGAGGTGCGCGTGCGTCTGTAGATCGACGCCCTTGCCCGACTGCGCGTGCTTGACGCGCTCGGCGAGATCGGCGAGTTCGACGCGCGCGAGTGCCTGCGCGTCGTACGGCGTGCCGGGCAGCGGCGCGATCGCCATCCGGACGAGCACGCGGGTGTAGTAGCGCTGCAGGTTGCGATGGATCTGCGACGACGCACCGTGCGGATGCGAGAGATCGCCGTAGATCGCGTCCTGCGACCACGTGAAGAGATCGGCGAGCGACATCGTGCTGCCGGCCTTCGCTTTGGTCGGCATGTCCGCCAGACGCTGGAGCACGAGCGGAGCGTACATCGAAGCGACCGCGCGATACTGCATCGCGTTGACGGCTTCGACGGCCGCGACGTCGTGACGCGCTTCGGGATCGTAGCCGTAACCGCTCGGGAAGGGAATCACTTCCTGATAGACGAGGCGCCGCAGCGTCGTCGGCGAGAAATTGAAATTCGCGTCCGAGAACAAGTATTTGCTAAGCAGCGAATACGCTTTCCACTGCTCGCCGCGCGAGACGGGCGTCAGCGCGACGCGGACGCCCGGATCACCGATGCGGTTGCGCGAGACGTACTCGCCGCCCACGTAGTGCGTCAGCGTCGCCGAGCAGCGGTCGTAATTTGCCATCAAGGCCAGGAACGCGCGGCGTTCTTCCTGCCACGGCTGCTGCGGCCGCGGGAAGCGGGTGTCGAGCGAGCCGATCAGCCCCTTGGTGAAATCCAGCTGCGTGGCGCACCAGTCGAGCGGCTTGTTCGTGAGCAAGAACGGCGCGGCGCGCGGATCGATCGCATGACCGCCCGCGTAGAAGCCGTCTTCGTCCCCGGCGAAGGCGTACTTCGGATCGGTCGTCGACGAAGCCCAGCGATCGAGCGTCGGCACTTCGTCGTCGGGCGTCTTCGCGTCGCCGATCGCGCCGTAGCCCCAATGGATGACGTGATAATCGTAGGTACCGAGCGCGACCGCCGACCACGTGCCCTGCGATTGACCGCGCGGCCAGATGTTGACCGGCGAGTAATCCATTACCGACGACGAAACGCCGTGCGCTTTGGTGAACGCCGCGCTCTTGAGATCGCTCGGCGAATACGCGTTGTGCGCGATGAAGTTGTGGCTGAGGCCGAAGTCGTGACCGACCTCGTGCATCGCGACGTCCTTGATACGCTCGTACACGTACGCGTCGAGCTTCGAGGACTGGCCCGAGAGATCGAGTGCGGTCGCGCCGAACGCGGTCTCTTCCAGGAACTGCTGACCGTACTCGGTCTCGCTGTTCCAATTCTTGATCGACGACTCGGTGGGCATCTGATACGTCGAATCGTTCGGCTGCATCATGAGCGAGCCGAGCAGATTCCGTTCGGAGAAGATCGAGAAGCGGCCGAGGTTCGAATCGAGCAACACGCCGCCGCGGAAAATTTCGCCCGTGCGCGGATCGTAGACGATCTGCGCTTCCGCACCGAATTCGGTCGGCGCGTCGGTCACCCAGCGGATGACGCTGTTGCGGATGTCGTCGGGATCCCACGACGGATCGTCCGGCGCGTCGAGCACCTGCACCGCATTCGAGATACCGATGCGCTCGAAGGCCGAGTTCCACGCGAGCACGCCGTCGCGCACCGCACCGCGATATTCTTGCGGGATGGAACGGTCGAGATAGAAGACGATGGGCTTCTTCGCGGGCGAGAGCTTCTGCGTCGGATCGGACGGCTGCAGGTCCCAGCGCAAGATGTAGAAGCGATTGGTTTCGCGCTGCCGGTCGTGATCGAAGATCGCGTGCCCTTCGCTCCAATAGCCGACGCGATCGTCGGCGAGGCGCGGAACGTAGCCCGGCGTGCTCATGATGTTCGCGAACGTGTACGCGACTTTGATCTGCACGAAGCGCGCGTCTGGAACCGTATCGATGGTGTCCGCTTTCGCGGACGCGAACGATTGGTCGGCTTCGATCACGACGTTTTGCGGAAACGCTTTGCTCGGCCCGAAGTACGTTCGCGCCGGGTCGAGATGGTACGCGACCATCGGATTGTGTTCGGCACCGACGGCGTCGTTGAGGTTGTTCCCGAGATCGAGCAGATCGCCGAGCAGCGCGCTAACGTCGACGATGCGCGACTTACCCGCTTTGTTCTCCGCCGCGACCGGAAGCTCGGCTTCGACGGAGTCGGCGGACGATTCGTTGATCGCGGTCTCCTGCGCGGAACCGGCCGGCGCTTCGAAACGCGTGTGCGGCCAGATCATCGCGACGGCTCTGCCGTTGGTATGGAAACGAACCATTCGCGCGTCTTGAACGAGCTGATCGCCGGCGTGGAATCCGTAACCGCCGAGGCCGTTGACCGGGACGGCGTGCTCGAGATAATCCGTGTCGAGCTGATCGTCGCGGATCTCGAGGTAGACCTTGCCGTCCTTACGCCAGACGGTGAAGAGGCCGTCTTGCTTCTCGGCGCTCTTGACGAACGTATCGTAGTCGGCGGGTTTGGCGGCGGCACCTTGAGCGGCGGCGGCGGCGGCGGCAGCGGATCCCGCGACGGCGGCGGCCGGCAATGCGGAGGCTCGCGGCGCGGGGCTCGGCGAGGGACTCGGCGAGGATTGCGCACCTGCGGCGCTCGGCACGAACGGAGCGAGCGCGCAAGCGAGAACCGCGGCGCCTCGAGCGAGGGTACGTAGCATCCGACGCACGTTCTCGGGTTCGGGCTTCCGACCCCGCGAGGTCCCACTATTTTGATACCGGGACTAAGGTCTCAGCGCGTACCGTGCGAACTTTGTACTACAGCTCTCGAACGGGAGTAAGGATGACTGGCATGACCCGACAAGACGCCGCGGGGCCCAATCGCTGGGCGATCGCCGTGGCCGGAAGCCTCGTAATGGTATGTCTCGGAACCGCGTACTCGTGGAGCTCGTTTACGGGCCCGCTGATCGCGAGCTTTAATTGGTCCAACACGGTGACGACGTGGACGTTCGCCATCGCCATCTTTTTTCTCGGCTGGGGAGCCGTCGCAGGCGGGCGTTGGCAAGATTCGGTCGGTCCGCGAACGGTCACGATCGTCGGCGCCGTCATCTGGGGCTTCGGCGTCATGCTCGCCGGGCTCGGCACCTCGCATTTCGGCGCACCGTGGCTCTACATCACCTACGGCGTGATCGGCGGCTTCGGCAACGGCATGGCGTACATCACGCCGGTCGCGACCGTGACCAAATGGTTTCCCGACAAGCGCGGCCTCGCGAGCGGCATGGTCGTAATGGGCTTCGGCCTCGGAGCGTTCGTCTACGGCTTCGTGCTCAAGGCGATCCCGTCGTTTCAGCTCGCCTCGAAGAACGCGGCGGCATTCGCCGCGGCCAAGACGGCGGCGACCAAGGCCGGCACGACCTTCGATCCGTCCGCGTACCAGCTCGGCGCCCCCGACGTCTCGGCGATCATGAGCGTGTTCATCGTCTCGGGCATCGTCTTCGCGATCATCGGCGGCCTCTGCGCGACGTTGCTCAAAAATCCGCCGGCCGGTTACACGGTCGCGGGCCTATCCGCCGCCGCGACCTCGGCCCAGCGGAGTTTCACGCCGGCGGAAACGTTGCGCGCGCCGCAGTTCTACCTGCTCTGGCTCATGCTGTTCCTCAACGTCACGGCCGGCATCCTGATCATTTCCAACGCGGTGCCGATCATCGAAGATCTCTCCGGCGCGCTGCCCGCGGTCGCGGTGCCCGCCTACGGCCTCGTCGCAGTCTTCAACGGACTGGGGCGCTTCTTCTGGGGCGCGATCTCCGACCGCATCGGCCGCAACCTCGCGTTCGCGCTCATCTTCGGCGTGCAGGTCGTCGTGTTCGTCGCGCTCGCGCAATTCCACAACCTGAGCCTCGTGCTCGGCGCGTTCGCAATCGTCTTACTTTGCTACGGCGGCGGATTCGGCACGATGCCCTCATTCAACGCCGACTACTTCGGCACGAAGTATCTCGGTCAGAATTACGGCATGATCATCACGGCCTGGGGCTTCGGCGGCGTGTTCGGGCCGCTGATCGCGGCCAAGGTCAAAGACGTTACGGGTTCGTTCACGGGCGCACTCGTGCCGGTCGCGATCATGCTCGCCGTCGCGACCATCCTGCCTTTCGTGACCAAGAAGCCCGCGGCTACGGTCGTATCGGGCTCGGTCGCACCGGCGACCTGATTTCGTTCGGCGCCAAAGCGAAACGAAAGAGCCCTCGCCGATCGGCGAG
>CAZZUZ010000025.1:0-14541 GCA_964657315.1 Vulcanimicrobiota bacterium | reverse complement strand
GCGCTCGCCGATGCGTTCACGCTCCTTTCGAAAGCGCGACCGGCGACGCGGCTGTTCTTTCGCGCGGAAGACGCGTTCGGGTTCACGCAGCGCGTCGAGCGCGAAGGCCGCGAACTACGCGAGATCTCCGACGACATCGCGAACGACGAAAAGGCGAGCGATCGCGCGAAGCGGCGCGCCCGCGGCTTCATCGAAGGACAGCGGCGCGCGCTCACGTCACGGTACGGCGAGGATCCGCACGCGCGCTCGCACGGCGAAGCTTTCCTCGGCATACTCCGCGAACGGCTCGTACCGCGCGGTCTGTATTTCCTGGACGAACCCGAGACGCCGCTCTCACCGACGCGCGTGCTCGCCCTGCTCGTGCTCGTCAACGATGCGGTGGCGGCCGGTTCGCAGTTCGTCATCGCGACGCACTCGCCGTTACTCGCAGCGCTGCCGAACGCGCAGATTCTCGTGTTCGACGGTGCCGAAATCGTGGAGACCGCGTACGACGATCTCGAGCACGTCCGCGTGACGCGGGACTTCCTCAACGCCCCGCAGCGTTATCTCCGTCACCTGCAATAGCAAATACTTGTTTTCGATCGCGTGCCCTGTACGAACGGACAGGGTCGAGGCGGCATTCCGGGCGGTGTGAGCGACGGCCGGTTCGCGTAAGCTCGGTACATGAACGATATGGATTTCTGGTTCGAACGCGGTCACGTTGCGATCGTCACCGGCGCTTCGAAAGGTTTCGGATTTGCGGTCGCGGAGTTGCTCGCACGCCGCGGTATCTCGCTCGTCGTTACCGCACGGCGCGAGAGCGAATTGCTCGATGCCGCAGCGCGGCTGCGCGCGTATGGCGGCGTCGAGGCGATCGCGGGCGACGTGCGCGATCCGGCACATACGGACGCGCTCGTGCTCGTCGCGCGCGAGCGCTTCGGACGGCTCGATCTCGTCGTCAACAACGCGTCGTCGCTCGGCGAATCGCCGCTGCCGCGGCTCGATGCGATTTCGGCGCGCGCGCTCGCGGAAGCGTTCGAGACCAACGCCTTCGCGCCGTTGCGTCTCATGCAGGCCGCCGTTTCCGACCTCGTGCGCGCGGGAGGCACGATCGTCAACGTGACCTCCGATGCGGCGACACACGCGTATGCGACGTGGGGCGGCTACGGCGCGAGCAAAGCGGCGCTCGAACATCTCACGCGCACGTTTGCCGCAGAATACGACGGCTTTCCGGTCTCGTTCGTCGTCGCCGATCCCGGCAATCTCGATACGGAGCTGCACGCGCTCGCCGAGCCCGGCGAAGATCTCTCGAGCCTTCCCAAGCCGGAGGACGTCGCTCCGGCGCTGCTGCGCGTACTCGCGGGCACGCGCAGCGCATACGTTCGCGCCGAGCTCCAAGCCCTGACCGTGATCGCATGATGCAGCTGCATGCGAACGACGCGTTCGACTTCACCGTTGCGCCCGGGAACGAGGCGCGCGAGCCGGCCGAAGCGCGCGGCGTCGCGCGCGACCGCGTGCGCATGCTCGTGTCCGGCGCGTCCGGCCAGATCGTCCACGCGCGCTTCGACGCGATCGCGGAGTTCCTGCGCCCGGGCGATCTCGTCGTCGCCAACGACTCCGCGACGCTTCCAGCCGCCCTGCGCGCGCGACGTGCGGATGGAACCGCGACGACCGTTCACGTTGCGGGGGAGCACGTCGACGGACGTTGGATCGTCGAGCCGCGCGAAGGGACGGCGGCAGGCGAAACGCTGCATCTTCCGGGCGACGTGACGGCGACCATCGTCGGACCTTGCGCGCCCGGATCGCCCCGGCTCTGGTTCGCACGCATCGCGCCCACGGTGTCGCGCGCGAACTACCTCAAAACGTTCGGCTCGCCGATCCGTTACGGATACGCGAGCGACGGCATCGCGATCTCCTACTACGAAACGATCTTCGCGCGCGCGACGGGCGACGGATCGGCGGAGATGCCGTCCGCCGGCAGGCCGTTCACGGCGCACACGCTCGATACGCTGCGCGAACGCGGCGTCCACGTCCGCACGATCACGCTGCATACGGGCGTGTCGAGTCCCGAAGCGCACGAACCGCCGCAAGACGAATACTTCGACGTTCCTGCGCAGACGGCGGCGGCGGTAGGCCGCACGCGCGCGCGCGGCGGGCGCGTCGTCGCGATCGGCACGACGGTGGTTCGCGCGCTCGAGAGCGCCGTCCGCGGCGGAACCGCGGTCGCATCGCGCGGCTGGACGCAACATCTCGTGGGCGTCGCGCGGCCGCCCGTCGTCGTCGACGCATTGCTCACGGGCTTTCACGAGCCGCGCGCGAGCCATCTCGCGATGCTCGAAGCGTTCGCCGGTCGCCCGTCGCTTCGTAAAGCCTACGAAGCGGCGCTCTCGGCCGACTATCTGTGGCACGAATTCGGCGACGTGCATCTCGTCTTTCGCGAGCCGCGTCCGAGCGTTTGATTTCGCGGCGACGCGCCCCGACAGGTTCGCGTCGGAAAACCCGACAAGAGCGGGGACATGCCGAACCGCATTCGCGTCTACGTGTCGTCCATGCTCGCCATCGCACTCGCCGCCGCGCCCGCAGTGACGGTGCCGCTGCCGGCCCTCGCTCAAGCGAAGCCCGCGATCACGGACGAAACGCAGCTGCCCCGCTTCTCGTACAAGATCGCGCTCAAGCCGTCCGACTTGATCGTCGCGAGCGATGCGGTCTTCGCTCCCTTTGCGGCGCAGGTCGGTGCCGACATCGATTCGACGCTCTCGTCGTACGCGATCGAAGATAAATCCACGCTCGCGCAATTCGCGGCGACCAAAGCGGCCCTGCAAATGCTTGCCAACGATTATCCGGCGGCGCGCAAGAGCATCGATCTCCTGCGCGGGTATCAGACGAAGCCGGAACTCGCGCTGCTGACCGGCCGCGCCTACGTCGCGTACATCGATGCGGCGCGCGTCTCCACGGGCGACGTCGCCGCATTCGGCAAGCGCTACGCGGCCGCGATGCACGCGCAGACCGATGCGCTGCCGTGGGCGATCGTGGGCGACACGATCAAGGAGACGTACGCATCCGACCGGACCTCGACGCAGGCGTTGGCGGTAGGCGGCGTTGTGAACGCGATCGACCCGGCGTACGAGAAATCGGGGACCGTCGACGCGCCGACGGCCGCGCGCCTGATCGCCACGCGCGCGAGATTGAAATTTGCCTTACCCTTCGCCGACATCGATGCGTCCGTGCTCAAAAGCTACATCGCGCGCAACAACGTGCTCAAGCCCGACATCTGGGCCGCGCGCGACGTAACGATCGATGCGGGTCGGGTCAAGGGCACGGTCAACGTCGGCATTTGGGACTCGGGCGTCGATCCGGCGGACTACCCCGATCGCATGTACGTCGACGCCGACGGACACAACGGGCTCTCGTTCGACGACACGACCGAAGCCTCGACGAGCGATCTGTTCCCGCTGCCGCCGGCCGTCGCGAGCGATTACGAACGCGACGTGACGATCGAGGCCGGCCGCTCCGATCTGCAGCAGGGACTCGATACGCCCGATGCCGGCGTGGCGGCAAAATTCCTGAGATCGCTCGACATCGCGCAGGCCCGGGCGTTCGATCACGAACTCGACGTGCTCGACGAGTACGAACACGGCTCGCACGTCGCCGGCATCGCTTCGCGCGGAAACGCCGCGGCGCGCATCGTCGTCGCGCGGTTCGACGACAACTTCTCGAACCTCGTGCTCGATCGAAATCCCGAGACGTGGATTGCCGCGATGGCCGCCAACCTCGAAGCGCAGGGCGCATACTTTCGCTCGCACGGCGTGCGCGTTGTCAATATGAGTTGGGGCGACGAGGTCGCAGAGTTCGAAGGCTGGCTCGCGCTCGTCGACCCGAACGGCGATCCCGCGGCGCGTAAGGCGCGCGCGCAAAAGCTCTACGGCATCTGGCGCGACGCCGTCTCGAACGTGATCTCGAAGTCGCCCGACATCTTGTTCGTTTCGGCCGCCGGCAATTGCGACGGCGACGCGTCGTTCGCGGGCGACGTGCCGAGCTCGTTTACCAATCCCAACCTGCTCGTCGTCGGGGCGGTCAATCAAGCGGGCGACGCGACGAACTTCACGAGCTATGGGCCGACCGTCGCGGTCTTCGCCGACGGCTTTCAAGTGCCGAGCAAAATTCCGGGCAATCACGTGGCGAAGTTCTCCGGCACGTCGATGGCGTCGCCGAACGTCGCGAACCTCGCGGCCAAACTCTTCGCGCTCGATCCCGCGCTGACGGCGCTCCAGGTGCGCGACCTCATCGTGCGCGGTGCGACCCCGAGCGCCGACGGCAAACGCATGCTGATCGATCCCAAGGCGAGCGTCGCGCTGATGCACGCCTAGGTTACGCTTTCGCTACGTAGTTCTTCCAGAAAAAGTACGCCGTCATCGTCACGCCGACGACGATGACGAGCGTACGCACGACATCGCTCGGCAGGCGCTTGACGACGTGCGACCCGGCGAGGCCGCCTGCGATCGCACCCACGCTCATCACGATCGCGGGTTCGACCGCAACGACGCGTGCGAGCACGAACGGAACGCACGCGACGCCGTTGACGCAGGTCGCGAGCATGAGTTTGAAAGCGTTCGCGCGGCGGAGGTCGTTCATCCCGAGCAGACCCAGCAGCGCGAGCATCAAGATCCCGATCGCGGCGCCGAAGAATCCGCCGTAGAGCGCGATGAGAAACTGCGCGGCGATGCCCGCCGGCGAGTCGATGCGCAGCGCCGTGTTCGCGCCGCGCGCGCGTCTCGTGATGACGGGTCCGAACGCGAAGAGCGTCGTCGAGCCGAGCAGCAAGAACGGAATGAGCGCAGAGAATGCGGCGTTGGACGTGCGCAGCAAAATGAGCGCGCCGGCGAGGCTGCCGGCGATGCTCGTGACGAGCATCTTCACGAGAACGGGCCGCTCGACGTCGAGTTCTTTGCGAAACGAACCGGCCGACGAGAGTGCGCCGAGCCACATCGCGACGTTGTTCGTCGCGTTGGCCGAGACCGGCGGAATACCCGATGCGAGAGCGGCCGGGAACGAGATGAAGCTGCCGCCGCCCGCGCCCGCGTTGATGGCGCTCGCGACGAACGCCGCCGCGAAGAGAAAGATTTGGGTCTTTAGGATCTTAGGATACGCGATCCATCAATTCGTTCTCGACGAGAACGACGCGCCGCGAGATGAGCAGCTGCGCGAGCGCGAGTGCGTAACCCACTTTTTTCGTCGCGGATTCGTCCCGGAATTCGCCGAGGCGCGGGAGATCGCGAGCCTTCATGCCCATAGCGGACCACAGCTTGTGTTCGACCGCTTCGGCTTCCGACGGCACGATGTGGCCGTCGAGTTCGATGATCGTCTCGGGGTAACCGTCGGACGATTCCTTGGAAGCGCGAATCGACGTTCCGCCGCTCTCGAATTCGGAATAGTCGAGCGAGCGGAAGCGGCCGCCCTTGCGAATGCGTGCCGAGAGCTGCGAGGGATCGTTGTCCCAGTTCGCCGGCCGATAGAACGTCACGGTGAGATCGGCGTGACGGCCCTGTGGTTGAATGTAGCGATCGATGTCGGGTTTGCGCTTCCGCATTTCGGCGAGCACTTCGGCTTCCTTATAGCCGCGCTGCTGCGTGTCGCGCTGAATCTTCCACGCGGTCTTGATTTCGATTTCCGGATCGAGCCAAACCGAGACGTCGAAGAGGCTGCGCAACGCGCGCGTGTAGAGCGGAAAGAGCCCCTGAACGACCACGATCTCCTTGGGCTCGACGTGCTGCGGCCCTTTGATCGTACCGTCGGAGTGATCGTAGACCGGTTTCTCGATGCTACGGCCCTCGCGTAGCGCCCAGAGATCCTCTTCCATCGCCGCGAAGTTGTTCGCGCGCGGATCGAGCGCCGTGAAATTGACGGCCTTGCGCTGAGCGCGATCGAGCGAATGATAGTCGTCGAGGCAGATCGTCTCGATCCGCTCCGGTCCGAAAATCTGATCGAGCCCCCGGCAGAGCGTCGTCTTCCCGGTCCCGGAATCGCCTCCAACGGCGATCATAATCGGTCTCATAAGGCGCTCTCTGTACGCCGCCGGAATTGGATGACCTTTGCCGCTCGTTTGGATGGACGAATCGGCTAAGTTTTTGTGCTACGGATTCCGAATCCAACGTACATGGAGGAACGTCCCGCCGCGAGCGCGCTCGCTACGATCGAGCACCACTTCGCGTATCTGGTCGATCGTTTCGGATTCGCGATCGCCCAGTCGACCGACGTGCCGTCCTTCGTTTGGTATCGCAGCGGCGAGCGCACCGTGCGCGTGTCTTACGATTATTTCAACGACGCCGCGGTCGAAGTCCAGTTCGAAGTCAAATCGACCGAAGAGCGGCACCTCATGGCCGACATCCTCGCATTCGAACCGTTCGATGCGAGCCGGCGCGAGAACGTGCGCGGCGCGTCGAACGTCGAAGCGGAAATTTATCGCGTCGCGAAGCTGCTCGGCGAACACTGTGCCGATTTTTTACGCGGCGACCTCGAAACGTTCCGCCGCCGCTACCGCGAGGCGCTGCTCGTCAAGACGACGCGCGCGGCCGCGATGATGGAATTCTACGACGGCGATCCCAAGCGTTCGAAGTGGCTCTTCGAGGCGCTGCGCGCGTACTGGACCGACCTCGACCGCGAACACGTCGCACGCCTCGCGAAAGGGGGCACCGACAAATCCCTGGCGCACCTGCGCCTCAAAACGTAGAGACGTACGACTCCCGCCGTCGAAGCGATGGTTCATGAGCGAACGTTTAGCAGGTAAGGTCGCCGTCGTTTCGGGCGGTGCGAGCGGTATCGGATTTGCGGCGGCACAAAGATTTGTCGAACACGGCGCGATCGCGATCCTCGCAGATGTGAATTTGGCCGCGGCCGAAAAAGCGGCCGAAGGCCACGATCGTTTCGTCGCGATGCAACTCGACGTCACGAGCGACGAAGGCTGGGCGTCCGTGCTCGATGCGACGGTCGATCGCTTCGGGAAGGTCGATGCGGTCGTCAACAACGCAGGCATCTTCTCGATGCGCGACATCGAATCGATCTCGCTCGACGAGTGGCACCGCACGATGGAAGTCAACGTCGACGGCGTCTTCCTCGGCTGCCGTCATGCCGTGCGCGTGATGAAAACGCGCGGCGGATCGATCGTCAACCTCTCGTCGGTCTCGGGTCTCATCGGCGGGCGCAACACGGTCGCGTACAACGCGTCCAAAGGCGCCGTCCGTTTGCTCACCAAATCGGTCGCTTTGCATTGCGCGCATCGCAAGTACGGCATCCGCTGTAATTCCGTTCATCCGACGTTCGTGGAAACGCCGATGTTCGACGCCGCGCTCGCGACGTCGAAAGATCCCACCGCGATGCGTGCCGCGCTGCTCTCGGTCGTGCCGATGGGCCGTCCCGCGCAGCCGCAAGAGATCGCGGACATGCTGACGTTTTTGATCTCCGACGAATCGCAATTCGTGACCGGCGCCGAATTTGTCATCGACGGCGGCATGACCGCAGCGTAGGGCGCGCTGCTACGGCGGCGTCATCACGTACACCGCGCCCACGTCCGTTTCGCCGGCCAGTTCGAAACGGTCGTGGGCTTCGATGACCTCGCGCGCGACGGGCGTGTGATAGACGATCGCGACGTTTCGTTTCTCGATGCTGCGCGCCAGCCGTTCGACGACGGCTGCGACGAGCCAATCGTCGAACGGGTTGAAGAGGTAGAGCACGAGATCGCCGCGCGGAAAACGCGCGCTCTGCGCATCGCCCGCGGCGACGCGCAAATCCTTGCAGCGAAGATTCGTGCGGTCGACCTTCGCGAGGTTCTCGCGCGCGATCGCCGCGAGCGCGGGCGAGATCTCGACGCCCGCGACGCTGCGAAACGGGTAACGCGCCGCGAGCAACAGCGCGCGGCCCATACCCGCACCGAGATCGAAGAACGTTGCGTCTTCGAGCGCGAAGGGCACGAGGGTCAGCAGCGGTTCGAATTCGCCCATGGGCGTCGGCTCGTAGTGCGTCGCATGTTCGATGTTCGGACCGATCGCTTCGGGATCGAGATCGCCCAGAAAAAGGAGAGCTTCGGTGGCCACGCTGTTATCCGAATCGAATCGCCGGCCGGCCCGCGGCCCCGAGATGCGCGGGTTGAGCGTCGACTTGCTCACGCGGCGTCTAAAACTCCGTGCCTGAAGGTCCGCAAGTCGCGCGTTACGCGCGCATGCAGCGCGAGGTGCTGCTCGGTAAACGCGTGCACGTGGATTCGCCGAACGGCCGCTCCGACGACGTGTCCGACATCCTCGACGGCTTGACGCTGCGCGGCATCGAGGCGATCGGCAAACACCTCGTCTACGATTTCGGCAAAGAGCGCTATCTCCACATCCATCTCGGCCGCTTCGGAAATTTCAAAACGGGCGAGATGCCGCTGCTCGAACCACGCGGCACGCTGCGCTTGCGTCTGTATACGAACGCCCACTGGATCGAGTTGCGCGGCGCAATCGCGATCGAAATGTACGATGCCGATCGTAAGGCCGCGCTCGAGGCGCGCATCGGTCCGAGTCCGCTCGACCCCGCCGCCGACAAAGCGCTCGCGTTCAAAAAGATTTCGAAGAGCTCGGCGCCGGTCGGTCTGCTGCTCATGGATCAATCGATCGTCGCGGGCATCGGCAACATCTATCGCTCCGAAGTGCTGTTCCTCAATCGCGTGCATCCGAAGAATCCGGGAACGACGCTCGAGAAGAAGACGTGGACGTCGATGTGGACCGATCTCATCGCGATGATGAAAGACGGCGAGCGGATCGGCCGCATCGTTACGACGGCGCCCGAAGATCGCAAGAAGCCCAAGGGGGCGGTACGGCGTGAGGATCGCTTCTACGTCTATCATCGGACGGGGTTGCCGTGCCGGCACTGCGGGACGCCGATCGCGGCGGGCGTTATGGCGACTCGAAACGTGTACTGGTGTCCGCACGACCAGCCCGAGCGTAGAGAATCTTCAGAAACAAAACGCAAGCGCTGAAGCAAAGCGTCACGGCGTTGGACGCAATGACGGGCCCCGAGCCGATCGCCAAACCGTAAGCGAGCCAGAGTGCGATGCCCGCGGTATAGGCGAGATACATCGGCAGCGAAATCGCCGCGACGTCGCGCGTCTTGAGGATGCGGCCGATCTGCGGCAGTAGCGAGAACGTCGTGCACGCGCTCGCGACGTAGCCGAGCGTCTCTGCGTTCGTCACCGCGACGGCGCGTTCGCGGCGATCGCCCGCGTCATGCCTGGGCGGGCGTGACGTTGAGTAAGGAGGTAAGTCCGACGATGTCGAGCAGTTTCGCCGCTTGGCGCGATGCGACGACGCCGATGGGCACCTTCGCATTGTGCGCGCTCACGAGCGTGCTGATGCCCGTAGAATCCAAGTAGTTGCACTTCGAGAGATCGACCACGACCGGTTTTTCGGCAGCGATGGCGCTATCGAGGGCGGCTCGGAATTGCGCGACCGATGCGATATCGATATCCGAATACACGGAAACGACGACGCGGTCGGCTTCGACTGCGGTCTCGCAACGGAACGGGGCTTCCCCAGCTGGGTCTTTCGAGCTCACGACTGCTATACGTTACGCTCCGGCGTTTAGATTCTCCCATCACTGGGCAAGCGGGTGCGACATGGCAACGGCCGTCCAGGGTAAACCGGTGCGCAGCGGCACCGTCGAGTCTGGAGCTCGGCGAATTTTGATCGTTTCCGCCGTCATGGCGGCAACCCTGATGCAGACGCTCGATTCGACGATCACGAACGTAGCGCTGCCCAACATTCAAGGCAATCTTGGCGCTTCGCAGGACGAAGGCACCTGGGTCGTTACGTCTTACACGATCGCGGCGATCATCGTCATCCCGATCACGCCGTGGCTTCAGAATACGTTCGGGCGGCGCAAGTATTTCGTGGCTTCGGTCGTAGGGTTCACGATCGCATCGCTGATGTGTGGGGCGTCGAGCGAACTGTCGTTCTTGATTGTGTCCCGCGTGATTCAGGGACTATTCGGTGGAGGGCTGCTCGCGACCGCGCAGTCGGTTCTACGCGATACATTTCCGCCGGAAAAACTCGGGATGAGCCAAGGTATCTACGCCCTAGGCGCGATCCTCGGCCCGGCACTCGGACCGCCGCTCGGCGGCATCATCGTCGATAACGCGACGTGGAACCTCGTCTTCGACATCAACGTCGTGCCGGGCACGTTCGCGGCCATCGTGCTGATGGCGATGCTCAAGGATCCGCCGCAGCAGAAAGCCCGTCCGCTCGACGGCGTCGGGCTGCTCTTCCTCGCGATCTGGCTCGGCGCTCTGCAGTACGTCGGCACCGAGGGCGAGCGTCATTATTGGTTATCGGATGCGGGGATCCGTACCGGCACCATCGCCTGTATCGGCGGACTCGCGGCATTCGTCTGGTGGGAACTCCATGGGACGCAGAGTCCGATCGTCGATTTGCGCGTGTTCAAGAATCGCAGCGTCGCCGCGGGTTCGCTGCTCGCGCTCGCGCTCGGCGGCGTGATCTTCGGCTCGACGTATACGCTGCCGCAATTCACGCAAGGCCCGCTCGGCTTCACGCCGACGCTCAGCGGTCAGCTCTTTATCCTGCGTGCCGTGCCGATCGCGATCTTGACCCCGTTCATCGTGCGCGTTGCTGGGAAGATCGATACGCGCTGGCTGCTCGGTTTCGGATTTCTCTTCGTCTCGGCAGGCTGCGCCGCGCAGGCGTGGGTTTCCACGATCGACGCCGGATTCTGGACGTTCTTTCTCGGACTCTTCACGGTGGGAGTCGGCGCGGCGATGCTCTTCACGCCGCTTTCGATCGCGGTGCTCGGAGCGACGACGCCGCAGGAGGGTCCCAAGGCGGCAGCCATGGTCAATCTCTCGCTACAGCTCGGCGGTTCGATCACGATCGCCGCACTCGACGTCGTCATCGACCGCAGTTGGGCGGCGCACTCGCAGGCGCTGGGTGCGAACGTGACCATGGCGAATCCCGTCGTGCAGCAGGCGCTGCAGTACGGGTCCGTCGGCGGGCTCGCGAACGTCGTAAACCAGCAGTCCGCGATCCTCGCATACTCGGACGCGACGTACGCGATCGCGCTGCTCGCATTCTTGTTCGCGCCGCTGATCTTCCTGATGCGCAAACCCAAGGTCGCGGCGGGCGGCGGGCATGCGATGGAGGGCGGCTAATAGCCTTCGCATGAATGCGAGATTCGGTCCGGACGTCGACGTCTCGAAGTCGGTGTTCGTCGACGAGACGGTGCGGCTGTACGGCAAGCTGCGCGGAAGAAGGCACGTCATTCTGGCCCTACGTCGTCGCACGAGCCGAGATGTACGAGATCGTCATCGGCCCGTACACGAACGTTCAGGATCACGTGATGATCCACGTCGGCTACGGCACACCGACGATCGTCGGCGCGAACTGCTCGATCACGCACCACGTGACGCTGCACGGCTGTACCGTCGGCGACAATTGCCTCATCGGCATCAATGCGACGCTCATGGACGGCTGCGTCATCGGCGAGAATTCGATCGTCGCGGGCCATACGATCGTCGGCGAACGCGTGAAAATTCCGCCGAACTCGATCGTCGCGGGCGTGCCCGGGAAGGTGCTAAAGACAAAGGATAATTACGTCGAGAACAAGCTCAACGCTTGGCTCTATCATCGCAACGCGCTCGCGTACGCGATCGGCGAACACCGCGTGTGGAGCGATCCCGAATTAATGCGCGGTTACGTCGAAGAACGGGCGCGTCTGACCGCCGAGCACGCGGCGGCGATGCCGCCGGCGTAGCCGGCGCGGCGACGTACCGACGCGCTAGCGGAGTTTAGCGTCTAAGAATCGGAGCGTGTCGGCGAAGGCCGCTTCGGTCGCGGCGGGATCGTAACGCATGGCATGGCCGTAAGCGGATCGATTCGGCAACTTCCAATTGAAGGCGTGCGTCGCGTTCGGAAACGTTACGATTTCGATCGGCGCGCTACCCGACGCTTTTGCGGCGGCGGCGAGGGCCGCGCACGGCGTCGCCGGCGTCCACGTATCGGCCGAGCCGTCGAGGACGAGCGTCGAGATGACCGCGTTCGCTGCGGTCCGGCGGACGCACGCGGGATAGTACGCGACCGCGGCGACCAGTCCGAGCGGGGCGGCTCGGCGATGCACCGGGACGGCGAGATCAAGCGCCGCGATCGCGCCCATCGAGTAGCCGAGGACGGCGAGCCGGTCGGGATCGACGAACGGCTGCGCGCGAAGCCATGCGAGCGTCGCGCGCGCGTCGTCGGCTTCGATGCGCGAACCGCTGCGATCCGTGCATGCGTTCGTGACGCCGCGCGGGGTGAGCGTGTCGATCGCGACGGCGACGAAGCCGTGCGCGGCGAGATCGTTCGCGACGCGGGCATAGCGCGTGTGGTATCCCTCGCAACCGTGCAGGACGACCACCGCCGGCGCGGGTTCGCCCGAAGCCGGGCGGGCGAGCCAGGCGGGAAGCGCGGGCGTCTTCGCGGTCTGCGGGATGACCGCCGTATCGCCGGCACACGCGGGCGCGCTCATCGATTGCGTTAAGGCGAGGCAGACACCGAGCGCCGCGATCCAAATCTTGGTCATGGGCGACAAACTATGTTCGCCCAAGCCGGTCGGCCTGCACGTGAGAACGATCGCTCAGTCGGGCATAGGCAGCGTACCCGCGATGGCTTCGCTTCTTTTTGCAATCTCTTACGCAAGGAATAGGTTCATGCATAAACGCACGCTCGCCGTTCTTCTGATCGGCGGCCTCTCCGTGACGACGGCCGGTGCCGCAACGCTGCATCGCCTCACCGTCACGCAAACGTCGAATAGCGGCTCGGAAGGCGCCACGACCTTTCTCAACACGTCGGCTTCGGGTGGCGCGCTCCAAGCAGAGATCGGTTCCGCCGCGAATACCGGAATCAAACTCCCGTTCGGCTTGCTCGGGGAGTACAATCCGTCCGGAACGACGTTCGGCATCGGCGTCGCCGGAATCTCGACTACCGGCTACGCCGTTGGCGGCGAATCTCTCGGGAAAAATCCCGCGATTCTGGCTGAGAATACCGGCGGCGGTCTCGGCCTCCAGGCCGTATCGAACACGCCCAATTACGCGGCGTTCGAAGCCGACGCGAAGGGCGCGGGCGACGGTATCGACGTCGTCGAGTCGAGCCAAGGTGTAGGCGTGTATGCGCAGAGCGGTGGATCGGGCTTCGTGTCGTTCGCAGCAAAAGACGGCGGAGATTTCTACGGCGGAAATACCAATGGCGGATATGCGCTGCTCGGGCGCGCCACGGGCGAAGGCGTGGTGGCCTACGGGGAATCCGGCGGCAGTGCGTATCCGGCGCTGTCGGTCTCCGGTTCCTCCGGCACCGATCTCATCGGCGTGTACGGCTCGAGCGGGAGCGAAGAATTTCTCGTCGCAGCAGGCACGAAGAACGCGAGCGGACACGCTCAAAAGAATGCGTTGGACGTGGACGTGTCGGGCGATCTCTACGTCGGCGGCGAACTGTTCGTCGATTGTGATTACTTCCCCGACCAAGACCCGGCCGACGATTGCGTCGAGGTCAGCGATGCGACGACGCGCTCGTCACGCGGCGATCGAGTGCAGATGTTTTCCGCGCGGCAGAGCGCGCCGACGGTCGAAGATCTCGGAACGGCGCAGCTTTCTCGCGGCGACGCCTACGTGACGCTCGACCCGGCCTTCGCGCGCACGATCGATACGACGTCCGCATACATGGTCTTCATCACGCCGGGCGGCGAGAACGACGGCTTGTACGTCACGAACCGCAGCGCGCGGGGCTTCGAAGTTCGCGAATCGCATGCGGGCCGCTCGACGCTGTCGTTCGACTATCGGATCGTCGCGAAGCCGTTCGGCGAACATCACGCACGCCTCGCAAGCATCGCGCGCCGGACCGCAATAGCAAGTCGTATCTACCCCAACGCCTCGGCCGATCGCGCGACGCTCGCGGCGCTGCGCGCGAAACACGAAACCATCCAGCGCCGCGAACTGCCCTCGCCGTTCGTACCCGCCGCTTACGCATTGAAGTGAGGGTGCCGAGAGGCTAAGCGTTACGCCGCAAGCCCGCGGCGCTCGAGCGATCGGTATCCGATCGCTTCGGCGACGTGGGCCTCGGCAATCATCTCGCTTCCCGCGAGATCGGCGATCGTTCGCGCGACGCGGGCGATCCGGTCGAACGCCCGAGCCGAGAGGCGCCCGCGCGCGGCCGCATTGCGTAGTAATGCGATACAGCGCGCGTCGAGCGAGCAGTAGCGACGGACGTCCGCTCCGACGATCGCCGCATTCGACGCGATGGACGTCGCGCGCAGTCGCGTGTGCTGCATCGCTCGTGCGGCTTCGACGCGGACGCGAATGGCGTGCGACGATTCGGCCGGCGCCTTCGCGATCATCTCGTCGAACGGCACGCGCGCGATGTCCACGTGCAGATCGATGCGGTCCAAGAGCGGTCCCGACAGCTTGGCGGCGTATTTGTCGAGCGCGCCATCGTGACATTTACACGTCATGTCCTTGATGCCGGCGAAGCCACACGGGCACGGGTTCATCGAAGCGAC
>CAZZUZ010000024.1:6037-14554 GCA_964657315.1 Vulcanimicrobiota bacterium | reverse complement strand
TGTAGACGTATTTCTTCGAGCCGAATTTCGTGCGTTTGAGCGATCGCGCGGCTTCATCCATCTCGAGCTTCGTCGCCGGATACCAGCTCGTGAGGACGTCTTTCGAACCCGGCGTGAAGCGGTGGGTGATGAGTTCGACCGTCAGATCGAAGTCCGCGACATCGGCGGTTGCCGTCGCGACGGCGCTCAAAAGCGCATCGTATTCCTCGCGCCAGTTCGGTAGCGGCATGATCGGCGCGATCGTGAGCCCGACCGGGTACCCGGCACGCGCGAGCGTGCGTAGCGCCGCGATACGCTCGTCGAGCGATGCCGTGCCACCTTCGAAGCGCCGCGTGATCGGCCGCGCGTTGACCGAGAAACGCACGCGCGTTCGCTTGTTGTGCTCGATCGCCGTGAATGCACCGACGTCGTCGAATTTCGTCGTCCAGCGCAGTTGCACCGCAGCGTCCCACGTGCCGAAAAATTTCATCGTTTGCGCGAGCGATCCGGTGAGGTGTTCGAGTGCGAGCGGATCCGTGTAGCAGGACGCTTCGAACGTCGTGCCCTCGCCCGCGCGCGCGACCGAACGCGAGGTGATCGTTCCCTCGCCGAGATAGGGCACGAGACCGGCGAGGATCTCGTCGAGATTTGCATAGACGCGCGTGACCGGCGGTCCGTCGAGCGATCCCGCGAGGTAGCAATACTGGCAATGCGCGGGGCACCCGCGCGCGAGATGGAACTGCCAATCGGCGCTCGGCGCGATCGGCTGCAGCTTACGCTGCCCCGGTGGCGAAAGGACGACCGCGAGCGTCGATTTCGCGCGCACGTACGTGTCGCGATCGGTGCCGCCGCGCAAACCTTCGAGCCGGTCCGCTTTGAGTTCGACGATCTCGGCACCGAGCGCGGAGGCGCGTTCGACGATCGTCTTCGCGATCGGAAAATCGCGCGCCGACGCGCCGACGAGCACGCGTTTGGGAATCCACCGCTTGGGCGCACGTTGCGGCTCGACGCCGTCGGTGCGCAGTGCCGCGTCCGACGAGTCGGGATAGAGATGAGGCGCGGCCGGCATGGAAGCATTCGTGCCCGCAAAGGCAGCCGCCGCCACACGCTCGGCTCCGACGCTGACCTCCTTCGGACGAACGCGCTGCGCCCCGGGTGACGAGGAAGTGCTACGGGAGGCCGTTTGCGGCTCGTTTATCCAGCGACTCGAGCCACAGGTCGTGAACGGCGAGCATGCGCGGGCGCAGGATGGGTTTGGCGATCGACGGCATGAGGCCGTTCTGCGTTTCGTCGGTGATGACGCGCGTGACGGTGCCGTCGGTCTGTAGGTCCCACGTATGATACGCTTCGATCAGCGGCGACCGTGCGTACCACGCGAGGCGTCGGCGCGGCTCGAACTCGCGCACGTCCGTGCGCAACCACACGCCGGACTGTGCCCACGTGAAATGCATGCCGGCGGTGAGTTCGGTCGCGCCTGCGGGTAACTCGACTTTCGTTGCGTTCGGAAACCACGAGTTCCAGCGCGGCGCGGCGACGAGCCAGGCCCAGACCGCGTCGATCGGCACGTGCATCGTGCGCTCGTTGCGGATGTAATTTTTCGCTACGTCCGGCGCGAAGCCGGCGGGCCAGGCGAAATTCGGATCGTCCATGCGGCGCGTTTTTCGCTGTAGCTGCTTCGTGTCCGTTACCCGCAGAGCGTTTCATGAAAAGCCGATGAAGGTTCGTCTTCCTGTGAAACGCCGGCGCCGGGTCACGCCGTTGTGGCGATATCGGGCTGCGGCCCACGCTGTTATTCGCATAAGGAAGAACGTCCATGAAACAACGGCTCGCGATCTTCGCGATCTTCTCCGCACTCTTCACTTCGTTCGCCACGAGCGCCGCGCAGGCCGACGAAATCATCGTCACGGGGCCGCACGGCGTCCCCGTATACGAGCAGTGGCAGCCCGGATGGGACCGCTTCGAGTTCGATCGTCGGCACGTGGTGCTGGGCACGGTCGTGAAGTTCGAGCCCTACCGGCTGCAAGTCGCCCGCCGCAACGGCGACATCCAGATGATCGACCTCAAGAACGGCACCGTCATCTTACCGACGGGCACCACGCCGATGCTCAACGAGCGCGTCGCGATCGTCGGCTACTACAGCCGCGGCACGTTCATCGCGAACCGGATTCTGGTTCGTGGCTGACGCGCCACGAACCCGAGGACCGGCTTTTTGGGACGACATGTCTTTACTACGTCGTCGAGCTGGTGGCGGCTGCTAGCGTGGGGTAGTCGGTGTAGCCTTCCGGGCCTCCGCCGAACATGTGGGGTTTATCGAGGTCGTTGAACTCGGGGTCGGCTTGTTTGAAGCGTTCGACGAGGTCGGGGTTGGCGAGGAAGAGGCGACCGAAGGCCACGAGGTCGGCGTAGCCCGAGGCCACGGCTTCGGCGGCGGTCTCGCGTGAATAGCCGTTATTGACCATCCAGGCATTGCGGAACGATTTGCGCAGCGCGTGGAAATCGAAGCCGTGCGTGTCGCGCGGACCTTGCGTCTGACCTTCGATCACGTGCACGTAGGCGATGTCGAGTTCGTCGAGTTCTTTGACGAACGGGGCGAATGCGGACGCGTCGCCGACGATCGTTCCGCCCGCGGTGCTCACGGGCGAGAGCCGGATGCCGGTGCGATCGGGACCGTACACTTCGGACACGGCCCGTACGACCTCGAGCGGGAAGCGCATGCGGTTTTGGATGGAGCCGCCGTACGCATCGGTGCGCGTGTTCGACGTCTCGCGCAGAAACTGATCGAGCAAGTAGCCGTTCGCGCCGTGGATCTCGACGCCGTCGAAACCGGCATCGAGCGCGTTCCGTGCGCCCTTGCGGAAATCGTCGACCACGCCCGGGATCTCGTCGAGTTCGAGCGCACGCGGCACGGGAACGTCGGCGAACGAGCCGTCCTCGATGAATGTCTTCGATCCCTCGGTCGGTGCGATCGCCGACGGCGCGATCGGCAGCGCGTTCTTCGGCTGCAACGAGGGGTGCGAGAAGCGGCCGACGTGCCAGAGCTGCAAGAAAATTTTGCCGCCCTTCGCGTGCACGGCGTCGGTGACGAGCTTCCAGCCCTCGACTTGTTCGCGCGAGTAGATGCCCGGGGTCCAGGCGTAACCCTTACCTTGCGGTGAGACTTGCGTGCCCTCGGCGATGATCAAGCCCGCGCTCGCGCGCTGTTCGTAATATTCCGCGTTGAGCGCGTGCGGTACGTCCGTCCCGTGCGTCGCGCGATCCCGCGTCAGGGGAGCCATCACGAACCGGTTTGCGAGTTCGATATCTCCCAATCGAAAGGGGGTGTAGAGAATCTTGTCCTGATCGATAGGCATATCGCTTTCGACCGTGCTCGCGTCTCAACGGTTTCCGATCCGATCGGCGACCGGCACCTCTCATTCGACGAGATGACGGTCGCCTAGCCGGCTGCTTAGGTCGCCGTGTTCGTACCGTGCAATTTGCTGGTCACGGCGGCTGCGGTATCCTGAGCTTTGTCGGTGATCGCCGTCGCCGTGTCTTGCGCTTTGGAGGTGACGGTTCCGGCGATCTCGCCGGCTTTGTCGACGGCGGCGGCTGTAGCCGACTTGGTCTTTTCGGCAACCGTATCGATCGCGGTCGTGACGACGTCTTTGGACGACGATGCGAGCGTGTCGACGATCTGAACGGCGGCGTCTTTGGCATGGCCGGCGACTTTGTCGACGACGTTGCCCGCGACGTCTTTTGCCTGGTCGGCGGTGGACGGTGTATCGTTCTGCATACTGTCGTATGCCCGTCGCGTGTCCCGCCCACACGCTTGCCCGCCTTCAACGAAATGAAAAAGCCGGCGCGCATCGCACGCCGGCTCTTTATCGCAAGTTGGTTTAGGCCTTAACCGCCAAGTCGAAACGGTCGAGGTTCATCACCTTCGTCCATGCCGCGACGAAGTCTTTGACGAACTTCTCCTTGGCATCGCTCTGCGCGTAGACTTCGGCGATCGCGCGTAGCTGCGAGTTCGAGCCGAACACGAGGTCGGCACGCGTGCCGGTCCACTTCGCCGTGCCCGACGCGCGATCGGTGGCCTCGAAGACTTCTTCCGCTTCCGTTTGCGCCTTCCAATTCGTGTTCATGTCGAGCAGGTTCACGAAGAAGTCGTTGGAGAGTACGCCCGGCTTATCCGTGAACACGCCGTGCTTGTCGTTTGCCGTGTTCGTGCCGAGCACGCGCAGGCCGCCGACGAGCACCGTCATCTCGGGCGCGCTCAGCGTCAGCAGCTGGGCGCGATCGATGAGCAGCGCTTCTACCGACCACGTGAAGCGGCCGTTGATGAAGTTGCGGAAGCCGTCGACGCGCGGTTCCATCCAAGCGAACGACTGCACGTCGGTCTGATCTTGCGACGCGTCCGCGCGTCCCGGAGCGAACGGCACTTCGATGGTCACGCCGCCGTCCTTCGCCGCTTTCTCGACGGCCGCGGAACCCGCGAGCACGATGAGATCGGCGATCGAAACGGACTTACCGCCGGCATTGAACTCTTTGGCGATGCCTTCGAGTTTTTCGAGCACTTTCGCGAGTTGAGCCGGATTGTTGACTTCCCAGTTCTTCTGCGGCTCGAGCCGGATACGGCCGCCGTTGGCGCCGCCGCGCTTGTCCGAACCGCGGAACGTCGAAGCCGAAGCCCATGCCGTCGAAACGAGTTCGGAAACCGTCAGACCCGATGCGAGCACTTTCTCCTTGAGCGCCGCGATGTCGGCATCGGAGATCGGGGGCCCCGCCTTCGGGATCGGATCCTGCCAGAGCAGTTCTTCCGCCGGCACTTCGGGCCCGAGCAGCAGCTCTTTGGGTCCCATGTCGCGATGCGTGAGCTTGTACCACGCGCGCGCGAATGCATCGGCGAACGCTTCGGGATTTTCGTGGAAGCGCTTGGAGATCGGACCGTAGATCGGGTCCATCTTCAGCGCGAGGTCGCTCGTGAGCATCATCGGCGCGTGCTTCTTGTCCGCAACGTGCGCGTCGGGCACGGTGCCCTGCGCTTCGGCGTTCTTCGCGGTCCACTGCTTCGCGCCGGCGGGACTCTGCGTGAGCTCCCACTCGTAGTTGAACATGTGATCGAAGTAGTCGTTGCTCCACTTGGCGGGCGTCTTGGTCCAAGCGCCTTCGAGGCCGCTCGTGATCGTCGAGTCGGCGTTCCCCGTGCCGAAGCGATTTTTCCAGCCGAGGCCCTGCTCTTCCATGCTCGCGCCTTCGGGTTCCGGGCCGACGTAGTCGCCCGGATTCGCCGCGCCGTGGACCTTGCCGAAGGTGTGGCCGCCGGCGATCAGGGCGACGGTCTCTTCGTCGTTCATCGCCATACGGCCGAACGTTTCGCGGATGTCCTTCGCCGACGCGACGGGGTCCGGGTTGCCGTCGGGGCCCTCCGGATTGACGTAGATGAGGCCCATCTGCACGGCCGCGAGCGGATTCTCGAGATCGCGTTCGCCGCTATAGCGTTTGCTCGCAAGCCACACGTCCTCGGTGCCCCAATAGATGTCTTCTTCGGGTTCCCATACGTCGACACGGCCGCCGCCGAAGCCGAACGTCTTGCCGCCCATCGATTCGATCGCGCAGTTGCCCGCGAGAATCATGAGGTCGGCCCACGAGAGCGAATTGCCGTATTTCTGTTTGATCGGCCAGAGCAGGCGGCGCGCCTTGTCGAGGTTGGCGTTGTCGGGCCAGCTATTGAGCGGCGCGAAACGCTGGGTGCCGCTACCGGCGCCGCCGCGGCCGTCGGCCGTGCGGTAGGTACCCGCACTATGCCACGCCATACGAATGAAGAAGGGGCCGTAATGGCCGTAGTCGGCGGGCCACCACTCTTGCGAGGTGGTCATCAGGGTGAAGATGTCGGCCTTTACGGCCGCGAGATCGAGCTTTTTGAACGCTTCGGCATAATCGAACGACTCATCCATCGGATTACCGGAGATGGGGTTCTGATGCAGCACTTTGAGATTGAGCTGATGGGGCCACCAGTCGCGGTTGGTGCGTAGCCCCGACGGCATGTGCGTCCCTTTGGGCGTGCCGTGCACGACCGGGCACTCGCCCTCGCCCTCGCGCTTTTTCTCGACGTCATCGATCACAGATTGTTCTCCAAATTCACGTGCGCCGGACCGCATGAACGGGCGGAAGGCGCGAGATGCTCTCATGCTACTCACTTCTAGGTCATCGTTCAAGTCAATGATGCCGATAGGTTCTATCGTTTATAACGATGAAATAGACGGTGTGAATTTGCGGGATCTCGAGTACGCGCTCGCGGTCGCCGAGCACGGCCACTTCAGCCGTGCGGCGGAAGCGTGCGCGGTGAGTCAGCCGACGCTCAGCGGCCAGCTACGCAAGCTCGAAGACGAACTCGGTGTCGAGATCTTCGAACGCGACGGCCGCACCGTCCGCGTGACCCGCACCGGACGCGAGATTCTCACGTATGCGCGCGCAGCGGTGGAAGCCGTAGCCGATATCGAGCGGGCCGCGCTCGCCGGACGCGATCCGCTCGTCGGCACGCTGCGTTTAGGCGTCATTCCGACGCTGGGACCGTACCTGCTGCCGCATCTCCTGGCCACCGCACGCGAGCGGATACCGAAACTGCCGCTCGCGATCGTCGAAGAACCGACGGCGCTGCTCGTGTCGGCGGTGCTCGGCGGCGAGCTCGACGCCGCGATCGTCGCGACGACGCACGTCGCCGAAGGCTTGAGCGAGATCCCGATCTTCGACGAACCGCTCTGGCTCGTGATACCGCAGGGTCACGCGCTCGCGAAGAACGAGAACGTCGCGCTCGCGGACATCGATGCGAAATCGCTGCTGTTGCTCACGGACGGCCACTGCCTGCGCGAACAGACGCTCGAACTCTGCAGCGCCGCGCAGCGAGCGGCGACCGATCGCGACCTGCGCGCCTCGAGTCTGGAGACGCTGCTCAATCTCGTGGAAGCCGGTTACGGGATGACCGTCGTGCCCGCGCTCGCACGCCACGGTCCGCGCTTCGCGAACGGCAGCCTCGTCGCGCTACCGTTCCGGCCGCCGTCGCCGATCCGCCGCATCCGGCTCGTCCACCGCGCGAACGCACCGCGCGGCTCCGCGCTCAAACTCCTCGCCGATGAAGCCCGCGCCGCCGCCCCCGCGGATGTCGTCCGCATCGCGCCTTAGGTATCTCTAGCTAGAGCTTCGCGAGTTGCGTGCGGGCGTCGTCGGCGTAGACGGCGTCGAACTGCGGGTTGAGCGCGAGGGCGCGCGTAAATTGCTTTTTGGCCTCGGCTCTATCTCCGAAGTGTAGCGCGATCGCACCGGCATGATAGTGCAATACGGAAATTTCGGTATCGAACTGTAGCGCCTTCGCCTCGCGCGTGCGCGCTTCGGACCACTTGCCGTCCATTGCCGCAGCCCACGCGAGCGTGTCTTCGGTGAAGATGTCGTCACGAACGGCGAGTTCGCGTTTCGCGATACCGTATGCATCGTCCGGACGCAGATGGTGGTCGGAGTAGTAGATCGCGAGCAGCCGATCCGAGATGTGCTGCGTGTTGCCGACCTTTTCGATCGCGTAGATCAGATCGTTCGTCTGATTCGCGAGATCGTCGTGACCGAGCGCGCGCTGTGCGTCGACTTCATAGCCGAGCGTTTCGGGATACGGCACGACGGTGGCCGATGCGGTCGCAGCGTCGAGGCACTGCTGCCACAGCTTTTGCGCGCACGAGAACTTCGCTTTCAAGCGATTTGCGTCGGCGTAGTTCGGAAAGACCGACAGCGCTGTATTCTCGAGCGCGATCGCGCCCGCGTTGTCTCCGGCTTCGAACGCCATCTCGCCTTGCCGAAAGTAATACCACGCGCGCTGCTGGGCCGTGGCGTCGAAATTCGAATTGACGAGCGCCGTCGGATGGACGAGGAGATCGCGCGCTTGCGCGAGATGGCCCGTGAGTTCGAGGTAGCGCGACTCGATCACGTCCCACGAATCGTCGCGATCGGCGGTCTTGACCGCATCGAGATCCTTGCGCGCTGCGGCGTAGTCGCCGATCTCCATAAGCAGCGACGCTTCGCGCGGCCGCATCGCATCGGGACTGACGTCCATCTTTTTCTCGACGTCGCGCGTCATCACGAGCGCGTCTTTGAATCGGTGCAACGTCAGAAACACCGCGGCCAGTTGCATCTCGGCGGCGGCATTGCCGTGCGGCTGCGCTTTGAGCGAGAGCTTTACCGCGCGCTCGGCGCGTAGCACGTCGTCGATGTTGCCCTTTTCGCGGTATCGCTGCAGATACTGATCGGCGGCCTGTCGCGGACTGATCATGTCGCCCGGATGCTGCTGATTCATCAGCTTCTCCCAGAACGCAACGGTCTTGTCGCGTTCGAGATAATCCTTCGAAACCGGCGCGAACGTGGGCAGCGAGGCGGCCCGCGCGAGCGAGCTCGTCCGCGAAATATAGGCTGGCCAGAACACGACCGCCGCAAGCGCGAGCGCGACGATGACCCAGGGAAGTTTCTTCAATATCGTCATCTGTAAACGGAAGCGCCGCCGCTCGCCGGGCGAGCCCGCGA
>CAZZUZ010000024.1:0-6027 GCA_964657315.1 Vulcanimicrobiota bacterium | reverse complement strand
CGCCGCCGGGGTTTGGTTTAGGAGATTAGTGAGCCGTCGCCAGATACGGGAAGCCGGCGGTCGTCGCCGTTCCGTTGAACGCCGTCGACGAGAGATTCTGCGTATCGAGGCAGTTGTTCTCTTCGTTGTCTTCTTTGACGCCGATCGCTTGCGCGGTCTTGCCGAAGAGGATTCCGAGTTCGAGCGCGATGACGTCGTCGTTCGGAGCGCGACCGCCGAAAGCGGCAGCCGAGCCGGTCGCCGAGGCGAGTTCCTGGCTCAGGAAGTAGCCGTACGACGAGCCGACCGGGCCGTTCGAACTCGTCGAGAGGTCGACCGTGTATTCGTCGGGGTAGAGGATCGACTGCGCGACCTGACCATAATTGGTTCCGGCCGTCGCATTGGGAGGACGCAGCGCGTTCGTCGTGTTGAGGATCGATGCGTACAGCGGATCGTTCGTCTTGTCGTAGGGTTCGGTTGCGTTCGAGACCTGGTGGTTGACGAACGTTTCGAACACTTCTTTGATCGCCGGACGCGAAAGGCGTTCGATCTGCGTGTATTTGGTCGCGGCCGACCCGGTCTGCGTATTGCCGGCCGGGGTGAGGACGACGTCGCCGCTGCCGCCCGAGCAGGCTGCGAGCAGTGCTAAGGTCGACAGAGTCGCCGAGATTTTAAGTGCTTTGATCATTGCTCGTAACTCCTAGTTCGTCGTCTTGCTCGAGCTGACGGTCGCCCACACGTGGATGATCGAGCTCGAGAAACCGGTGCTGCCGCCGTAGATGAGGCTGCGCGGAACCTCGACGACATAAGAGAGGACGTTGAAACCGCCGCCGAAGTCCGACAGCGTGTTCGTCGCCGGGCTCGTGCTGCACGCATAGTTGTTCGTGAAGGCACCCGACGTCGTGCCCTGGGCGAAGCCGTTGAACGACGGCATCGTGGGGCGGGTCGCGGTCTGATCGTACGACGGCGCGAGGCCGCTCAGGTTGCTCGCGGTATCGCCGTTGATGAATGTGTTGCCGGCGCCCGGATCGCTCTGGCTCGTGTGCGTGCCGTAGTTCCGGTCGCCCAGGAACGTGAAGAACGCGAAGAGGTCGAATTTGAACGGATCCGCGCGCGGGCCCGCAAAGAACTGAACGGTATTGTTCTGAAGTTTCGTCGCGTTGTTGTACGTCGCGTTACCCGTCGGGGTCGTGAGGACGGTGTTGGCCGTGCCGACTTCGTTGGGCTTGCCGGGTCCGTACAGCGTCAGCGTCTGCGACGCGTCGGTGCCGCTCGCGGTCATCTGGATGACCTGGTCTTCGACGTAGCTCGACGTGTGCGAGATCTTGAACTGCCACAACAGCGAGGGATCGAAGAATTTCTGAGCGCCCATGCCGGCGGGGATGAGCGGCGAAACGTCCATTGCGAAGACGACGTTGTTGGCGTTGTCGGGCGCGGGGAAGACGTAGACGTCGGTGATGTCGGCGGACGTGTTGTGTCCGACGGAGTTGGCGAGATTGTAGGTGTCTTGGTGGTCCGAGCTCTTCGCTTCATGCGTCGTATAGAGCGCGGCCACGAACGCCAGGGCCGCAATGGATGCGGTACCGGCGACGAGTCGCTTGATGTGCATTGAGGTTCCTCTCAAGATAGTGCACTGGGTTGGGAAGCGGGTTCCGGGGTGGTGATGACACTCGCACGCCGCGTGCGCGCGAAAACGTAGCCGAAAACGGCCAAAAGGACGCCGACGATGCCTGCGGTGACGTAGGCGTCGATCGTAGTGGAGCTGGGGAGAAAACCGGTGACCTGGCCGCATTCGTAGGCCGCGACGAACAACGCGACCGCCGTGACGGAGCCGATCCACACGCGGATCGTGCCCGGCCGCAAGCTCGCGCGATCGGAGACCATACGGTGCACGATCACGCTGTCGAGCGTGTCGGTACAGACCATGCCGAAGCAGAACACCGCGCCGACGATGAGTGCGCCGACGAGGCCCGAGTTGATGCCGAGCGCGAGCGAATAGGTGACGATCTGGCTCGAGGTCTCGAACCCGAAGCCGAAGAGCAGGCCGACGGGGACCGCGACCCACGGGCTCGTGGCCTCGCGCAAAACTTTCGGCAAGAGCTTCGTCTTGACGCCCGAGATGCGATCGGGATTGCCGCGCAGCTGATACAAATTGAGACCCGCGATGAGCACGAGGACCGCAATGCTGATCCACGTGCCGATCGTCTCGATCGTCGCGGAATATTTGCCGAGATGCGATCCGAGGATGCCGACGATCGCCGCGATCGAGAGCACCATGAGCGAATGGCCGCCGGCAAAGAGCGTGCCGCAGAAACGGCTGAGCCACGGCCGATGCGAAAACGAGTTGCGCGTGAGATTGTCGATCGCCGCGATGTGATCGGGGTCGGCGCCGTGGCGCAAGCCCAGAACGAACGCGGTGAAGATGGTAGCGATCATGCGGCCTCGGCGTGACGGTGAGCGAACGGATGCGAGAACGCGTACCCGATGATGGCGAGCGCTGCGACGCACGTGATGAGGACCGGAGTAGAGACGTAGCCGGCTTCGACGGCGCCTTGGCCGACCATGATCGCGCCGATCGTCGAGATGACGATCGCGGAGACGAGCGGGCCGTAGCGGACGAAACGGTCGAACGCCGGCCGGTTCTGTAGCCACGTCGCGCCGCGCACGACCCCGATGCCGAGACCGGTCAGCGTTGCGGCGAGACCCACGCTAAAGAAGACGATCGCGACGAGCCCGTAGGCGAGTACGTTCTGCGAGATCGCGGCGAAGAGCACGACGAGCGCCGCCGGACACGGCGCGATCCCGCCGCTCATGGCGGCGAAGACGGTCGGGCCGAATTTGAGCGGCGCGTTGCCGGGAATCGCATGCGAGCGCGCGTGCGCTTCGTCGTCGTGCGAATGCTCGTGGCCGTCGCCGTGATGGTGCGTGTGCTCGCCGTGTGCGTGCGTATGGCCCGCCACGTGCGGATGATGCACGTGTTCGTGAGCGTGATCGTGCGCGTGATCGTGGCCGTGCGGATGTGCGTGGGCGACGGGCATGCGCTGCTGGATCTGGCGCTGCACGGCGCGTGCGCCGATGACGGCGACCGTCACGCCCGAAAGTAGCGTGATCCAAGGGTAAATATTTTCGGGCACGAGCGTGCCCTTGAGCAAGATGATCGCGAAGCCGAGCGCGATGACGCCCGCCGTGTGCGCGACGGTGAGCGACGCCGCGAGGATCGCCGCCTGCGACCACGTAGCGCGCGCTCCCACGAGCGATACCGCGAGCAGCGTCTTACCGTGTCCCGGCTCGAGTGCGTGCAGAGCGCCGAGCCCGATCGCGACGATGAGCGTGAGGATGACGAACCACGGACCGCTGCCGCCGTGCACCAGCATGTCCGCGAGCGTATTGGAACGCGCGAGTCCGGCCGACGGCGTATTCGAAACGTTGGTCGCAGCGACGGCCTCGCCGTCGGAAGCGGTTACCCGGGCGGCCTGGCCCGGCACGAGATCGGCGGAGAGCTGCGTCGTTTGACGCGGCGACGCGAGCAGCGCATTCGGATATGCGGTCAGTTCTTTCGTGGGTTCCGTCTGCGGAGCGACGATCGCATCGCGCCAGCCGAGACGCCCCGCAAACGTGCCGTCACGATAGGTAAGCGCCGCTCTGAGCGCGCTCGCCGGCTGCGGGAGCGGCGCCGAATAGTCGGCGACGAGATAAAGCGTCGGAAGACCGCCCGCGCCCGGACGCGTTTTCGCCGAAGCGCTCACGACCGAGAGCGGAAGTTCGGAGCCGGCGATCGCGAGATGGAGATCGGCGGCTGTCGCTTTGGCTTGGGTCTGCGACCAAGCCGAGAGTTCGCCCGTGGTCATCTTGCCCGAAGGATCGTGTTCGCGCATCACCGCGTAGGTGGGAATCTCCGCCATGTCCAGCACGTAGCGCACGTGCGCCTCGCGGCCCGTCAGAGAGATCTCACTCAAGTGGTTGATCGTGAAGTTGCCCAGCGGATGCGCGTCGATCGCGACGGGTGCACAAAATGCAAACACAGCGAACGACGCAAATGCGGCAAACGATGCCCGCCTTATCCGAAACACGAACGGCAACGACCAATCTATAGCAGTGACTACTACGGTAACGCCATACCCCGGGCTTTAGATTGCCAATCACGTGCCCTTGGGAGCGCCCAAGTAGCGGATCCATTTGAGGTATAGGGCCGGTTTCGTGCTCAGACTATTGGGATCGCCGTAGACGAAATAGTATTCGTTCTTCTGCTGTAAGAGGTGAAATGCGGCGGTGAAATTGCCCGCTCCGAGCGGCGGCTGATTCACAAAGCCGAAGGCTCCCGGCAACGGCGCTCCGACCAGCTTGCGGACGCCGAGATCGAGCGAAGCTTGGCGGCTCACTTGCCAATCGAACGTCGCGCGGTCGAGCCAGAGCACCGTTCGCGATTCGCCGGGGTGGGCCGTGAGGTAGTTGTCCTCGTCGCTCTCGAGGCGGAGATGGACGCTCGGCGCGACGCCCAGCGTCGTAACGTAGGACCATGCGTCGAGCTTGCCGTGATAGTACGGACCGCCGCTGTATTGGACGTACGTCGGCGTCGCGGTCGAATAGCGATAACCGACTAAGACGCCGTTGCCGTCGAAGGGCAAAAACTCGCCGTGCTCGATGCGGACCGCGCTCTCCGATTGCGTGAAACGGATGGTCGCAAGGTCCTTGAAATCGAAGGCGGCCGTCGTCTGCGCGTATTCCTGGGCGCGCAGACCATATCGGTTGCGATATTCCGCATCGTTCTCGGCGACCGCGATATCGTGCAATACGTCTTTCGACGAGAAATTGAGCGTTTGCCGATAGAAAAGTTCGTATCCCGTGATGTCGTTCTGCGCGACGAATCCGTCGACGGGCGCGAACTGCGCGCCGATATGCTGATAGTTCGCGCCGTACGAGAGCGTCGGCGTGTCCAATCCGCCGCCGGCTTCGAGGTAATTTCCGTCTCCCGGCGACGTGACGTTCGAGCCGCGATCGGTCGCGGCGTTGAGATAGGCGAAGACGTGCGTGTGCCGGTTCTCATAGCCCGAAGTGAAGCTCGTCGTCTCGTCGTGCACGCCGTCGCCCGTCGTCGCGTTGACGTCGGCGCCCGTGTGTTGGAGCGAGAACGTGCTGATCTCGCGCGGCGTTTGCGACGAGTAGTTGACGACTTCGGCCTGATCGTTGCGACTCTGCCCGACGGTGTCGAATGCGGCAAACGAGAACGGACCCTGCGTGCCTTCATACGCGTATCCGTCGCGATACGTCGGGATGTTCGGCGTGTAGAGCAGGGTCGGACAGTTGGAACACAAGAAGGGCTGATCGAACGACTGGGCCGCCTGTGTGAAGAACGGTCGCACTTCGGCGTACTGATAGGCGAAGGCCGACGGCGCGATCGTCTGCTGATCGACCTCGACGTTCGAATAATCCGGATGCACCGACGCGACGAGCGACGACGTCGGCGTGACGGGCACCGAGAAATCGGCACCGACGCGCGAGGTGCTGCCGCCTTCGCCTTTGGTCGTCAGTTCGCCGAGCCCATACACCTGCGCGCGCGCCTTGGGCCGCGCTGCGGCGGACGTCGACCCGAAGCCGTTAAAGGTGCCGGCATAGACGGGATCGGTCGCACTGTTTTCGTTGGGCGAATAGGTCCACACGTCGTAGTTGTTGGTGCCGATGGTCTGACGTACGAACTGCACGTGCCACGTGTCGGAGCCGCCCGTACGCATCAGCGTTAACGGAATGCGCATCGTGACGACGTAGCCGTCGGACGCGCTCTTCGCTACCGCCGTCCACTGCGGCGAATACGCGCTGTTCTCGCTCGATGTCTGATAGCGCGCGCCGATCGGGTTCGATTCGAACGAATATTGAAACCCGTGCGAGCCCTGCGGCCAGAAATAGACACCGACGTAGTCGTCGGTGAGCACGGCCGAGCCGTTGGTCCGCTGCGATGCGAGCCGCGAGCCCGCTTGATGCACCGTGAACGCGACGTCGATCGCGTCGCCGTCGCGCGCGATTTCGACGCCCGTCGGCTCTGCCGCCGCGCGG
>CAZZUZ010000023.1:0-14677 GCA_964657315.1 Vulcanimicrobiota bacterium | reverse complement strand
TAGAGCGTGACCGTCGTGCCCTGGCCGAGCGCCGAAGCAAGTCCGCCGACGAGCGCAGCGCCCACCACGAGTGCGAGCGATGGCGGCCGGCCGGGTTTCGGTCCGTCGTCGAACGGTTCGATCGTTTTACAGACGCTCGCGCTCAACTGAATCGCGAGGAACCCGACGCACGCGAAAACGAGCGTTACGATGGCTACGACCCACCATGGGGCCGCTTCCGACATCACGGAGCTTGCGTATTTTGGGTGAGATACTGCGCGGCGACGCCGCCGAAGATCATGACGAAGAGCGCCGGAAGCATGAACAGCGCCATCGGCAAGACCATCTTGGTCGGCATGAGATTGGCGATCTCTTCCGCGCGAATCATGCGGCGGTTGCGGACTTCTTCGGCGAGTTCTTCGAGAACCGCCGAAAGGTTCGAACCCAAGCGTTCGGCCTGCACGATCGCCGTGACCGACGTGGAGAGCTGCTCGACGCGCACGCGGCCGGCCATCGACTTGAGTGCGTCCGAGCGCGACCGGCCGAGGCGGACTTCCGAGAGTACGGCTTTGATCTCTTCGCCGAGCGGACCGACGGCGACATCGAGCGATTGTCCGAGCGCCGCGTTGAACGAGAGGCCGGCGGAGACCGTCGACGCGAGCATGTCCAGCAGGTCGGGCAGCGCGCGCGTGATCTTCACTTTGCGTTCGGTCGCCGCGATTTTGAGCTGCGACATGGGCAGATAGGCGCCCGCGCCCGTGAACAAGATGATGCCGCCGATATAGAGCAGGTCGAGCGAATGCATGAACGTTGCGAGCGAGATGCCGATCATGAGACCGAACACGGCGCCGGCCGTGATGCGCGCGCCCATTTGACCCGCGGTGACGTTGTACCAGCCCGCCTCGTAGAGCTGCTGCTGGAGTTTACCGCGCTGCTCGCGATTGAAGAGCCGGTCGAAGGCTTCCGTGCGGCTGGATCCGCCGTCCCACTTGAGCCCTTCGAGTTCTTCGAGCCGTTTCGTGACGTCGCTCTTGGTTGGGGCGAGCGACACGATGAGCAGGCCCGCCGCGATGGCGAAGCCGGCGGCGATGGCGATGATGAGGATCGGTATTCCGGCGATCATTCAGCGAGCCCTCAGACGTCGAACCGCAGGATGCGGCTGAGCGAATAGATTGCGGCGGTTTCGAGGCCCGCGACGATGCCGAGCGCGATGAGACCGGGCTTGGTATGCGTGAGCGCGTTGCCCATTTCGGGCTGCGTGAGGACGACGAATCCGCCGACGAGAATCGGCAGACCGCCGATGATGACCGCGCCGAACCGGCCCTGCGCCGTGAGCGCGTTCATCTTGCGGAACACGCGGCGGCGGTCGCGAATGGTCGCGGCCAAACGCTCGAGCACTTTGGCGAGATCGCCGCCGGTCTGCTGCTGCACCCGAACGACCTTCGAAAACATGCTCATCTCGTTGGACGGCATGCTCTTGGTGAGTTCGTCGAGCGCGTCCACGATCGGGATGCCGATGTTCGTGCGGCCGATGACGCGCATGAACTCGCGGCGCGCGGGATCGGGAACTTCCTCGGTTACGAGGATGACGGCCTGACGCAAGCCGAGCCCGACGCGCAGCGCACCCGCGAGCATGCGCAGTACGAGTTCGAGCTGTTGCACGAACGCGCCGACGCGGCGATCGCCGCGGAACTTGAGGTAGAAGTTGCCACCGACGATAGCGATCGCGAGCGTGAGCGGTAGAACGAGAATCGAGATCAGCGGCGTCGTGTGTAAGAGGAACACCGCGGCGAGCCACATCACGACGGCGATGCCGACGATCGCGAGCGCGAACTCTTCGGCTTTGATCTGGATGTCGGCGCGGTCGATCTTATCCTGGAAGCCGCGTCCGAGCCGGGACGTGAAGCCCGAAAGATCGCCGCCGAGCGAAAAGACGAGTAGTGCGATTACGCAAAATACGGAGCCGCCGATTGCGTAAGGAAATACACCTACCATAGCGTACCCGCGGACTGCAACCGAGCGAGTTCGCGGACGTCGAAGGCAACGCCGGCTTCCTCGAAGCGGTGCGTGTAGTGCGGCTGAACGCCGGTATACTGGAACTCGCCGATGACCTTGCCGTCGGCATCCACTCCGCGCGCCTGGTACTTGATGAGCTCTTGCATCGTTACGATGTCGCCTTCCATGCCGACGACTTCGGTGATGCTCGTGACCTTACGCGAACCGTCGCGCAGACGTTCGATTTGGACGACCGCATCGACGGCGCTCGCGACCTGTTCGCGGATCGCGCGCACCGGAAGATCGAAACCGGCCATGAGGACGAGCGTCTCGAGGCGGGCTAGCGCGTCGCGCGGCGTGTTGGCGTGGAGCGTCGTGAGCGAACCGTCGTGACCGGTGTTCATCGCTTGGAGCATGTCGAGCGCTTCGCCCGAACGGCACTCGCCGACGACGATGCGGTCGGGACGCATGCGCAGACTATTTTTAACCAGATCGCGAATCGTCACGGCGCCGCGGCCTTCGATATTGGCCGGCCGCGATTCGAGACGCACGACGTGCTCTTGGTTCAACAACAGTTCGGCCGCGTCTTCGATCGTCACGATCCGCTCGCCCGGGGGGATGTAGTTGGAGAGGATGTTGAGGAACGTCGTCTTGCCCGAGCCCGTACCGCCGCTGACGATGATGTTGAGGCGCGCCTCGACCATCGCTTTGAGCAGCGCCGTCGCCTCGGGAACGACCGATCCGAAACGGACGAGATCGTCCATGCCCAGCCGCTTCTTTCCAAAGCGCCGGATCGTGATCGTCGAGCCGTCGAGCGAGAGCGGCTCGATGATCGCGTTGACGCGCGAACCGTCGGTGAGACGGGCGTCGACCATCGGCGACGATTCGTCGATGCGCCGCCCGAGCGGCGCGATGATGCGCTCGATGATCGTGCGCAGATGGCGTTCGTCGTTGAAGCGCCGGTCGGTCAGCGTGATCTTGCCGCCGCGCTCGACGTAGATCGTGTCGCTGCCGTTGACCATGATTTCCGAAACGGCCGGATCGCGCATGAGGTCTTCGAGCGGCCCGAGACCGAGGATTTCGTCGATGATCTCTTGCTGGAGTTCCGAGCGCTCTTCGATCGAGTCGATGTCTTGACGTTCGGCCAAGAGCTGTGCGGTCGTTTCGCCGATCGAGGCGCGGAGTTCGGCGATCTTCTGACCGTCGGTATGCGCGCGGCTCGCGGCGACGATGTCGATGCGTTTGCCGACCTGTTCGTGGACTTCGGCTTTGAGCCGGTCGCGACGGTCGGATTTGGGACGCGCGGCGCTGCCGCGCACGGGTTCGCTCGACGACGCCGAGCCGTTCGAATGCCCGTTCGACGACGATTGACCGACGGGCGCGCCGCCGGCCATGACGCCCGTCGACGCGCGCAGCGTGGTCAGCGACGATTCGGACGGCGCGCCGAGCAGCCGCTTGGACATCGTCTCGATGGCCCTGACGTAGTTGCGATCGCCCTTGGTCGGGACTTCCGCGATGACCGAACCGCCGAGCGCGCGTTCGAGTTCGCGCGCCGCGATCTCGGCACGGCCGCCGCGCAGGTTGGTGATGATCCAAACGCGATTGAGCGGGACGCCGAATTTCGCGAGGTCGCCGATGAGCGTCCGGGCCGCCGACGTGCCGAGCAGATTGGGTTCGAGGACGACGACGAAGCGCGAGGCGCGCGCCACGAACGGACGGAGCGCCGTTGCGAACGGAGCGGGTGCGTCGACGATGACCAATTCATGCTGCTGCACGAGTTTGTCGACGAGCGAGTCGATCTCTTCGGGTCGTAGCGCGAAGGCGTTATCGAGGCTGTCCGTGAGTTCGACAGCGGTGATGCCGTTGACCGGCACGACGGAATAGATGCCGAGCGTGCGGTTCGCGTCGAACTGCCGGACCGAATCCAGCATGACCGACATGGTACGGCGACCGGAGAGATCGGCGTCGACCAGCGCGACGTTCGAACCCGAACGCTTGAGGCCACGGGCCGTTTCCAGCGCAAGCGTCGTGGCACCGGAGCCGCCCTTGGAATTGATGAGGACGACGATCGAGCCCGTCATGGCTTAATTCGAACCGCCCGTAACCGTGGTGCCGTCGATGACGGGGACGCCGACCGGAACCGGCTTCTTCGACTGCGGCGCGACGGTGGGTGCCGGCACCGGGTACGCGGGCGCCGGAACGTTCGCGGGGGCGGCCGGGGCCGGCGCGGCGCCGAGATCGGCGAAGGTCAGGGTTTCGGCGGGCAGCGAGCTCACGGGTTCCTGCGGCGAACGCAGCGCGAGACGGATCGTCGAATTGAGATCGGCGACGGTGAGCAGATCGGCCTGTGCCGGCGACACGCCGAGCGTCACCGTCGCGGCGCCCGTGTTGTCGCCGGGGGCCGGAGACGCGGTGCCCGAGATCTGTTCGAGCTGCGAGTTGATCGCGAGCACGATCGCGCCGCGAATGATCGTGAACGTCTTGGGCGGGATGCCGTTGCCTTTGTTGACCGCCGCGAGCACGTCGACGCGGTCGCCCGGTTGAATGAGGTTGGACACCGCTTTGACGCGGTCGACCGGGATGCTGACCGCGCGCTGACCGGGCTTGAGGCGCGCCGTGAGGCCGACTTCGCCGGGTTCACCGATCTTGGTCAGCGTGACCGTCGAACCGGCGGGCATCGCGATGAGCGCGACTTGACCTTCGGCCTGCTTCGGATCGCCGATCGCTTGCGGTTCGGCTTCGGTCGCCGGACGCGTGACCTTCGTGAGCATGTCGGGCGTGATCTTGGCGCGCACCGGGATGTCGCGGTTCGTGATCACGACGGACTTCATATCGACTTGAGCCTGCTGTTGCGGGGCTTGCTGGTTGATCGAGCTCAAATACTTCAGCGTCAAAACGCCGGTTCCGACCGCGAGCAACACGGCGACGATAAGGGTGATTCGACGAGTATTCAAAGCGGAAGCCTCAAGAACGGCGCGGCGGTATGGGATAGGGCCACGGCTCCTGCTCCGAAAGCGATCGCGATGGCGTACGGTAACATTATCGGCTTAGTTGGAGCGACGGCTACAGTTCCCTTATAAACAAGGGGACGAATTATCTTCGACACGCTGGCCATAACGACTCCGAACCGTCCGGTGACCAGCGCGAAAACGACGGCCAGCAGCCCGCCGCCGATCGCCGTGTAGAGCAGAAACGCCGGGATGTCGTGCGCGTTGAGCGCGGCCGCGCCGGCCGCGAGCAGCTTGACGTCGCCTCCGCCGAGCCAGCCAAAAGAAAAAGCGACGAAACCCAGCAGGGTCACGCCGATCATGATGGCGACTGCGAGCAGCAGCGACTGCCAGCCCTCGAACGCATGCAGCGCCAGGGCGGCGACGGCCAGCGCCGCGGTTAGAAAATTCGGGATACGGCGCGCGCGCACGTCGGTAACGACGGCGACGGCGCAAGCCGCAAGAACGATGTAGATGGCAAGAGACATTTCACCCGGGCATAGCCGAAGCCGCCGGCGCTAAAAGCGTATTGTTGCTTTTGCTTCCGAGCGCAGTGAGCGCGGCGAAGGCCGCGACGGAAACGATGCTGATGATCAGCGTATATTCGAGAATACCCTGGCCGCTTTCGTCGCTCAAGAGGCGGAGAAATTGTGTCATTGCGGGCTCCTCGTTTTCGCGAATTCTGCTAACGTCGAATCAAGAAAAGAGGCCGTCGCCGGGACGGCGACGGCCTCTCGTCGACCAGATTAGTTGCTGAGCGTGTTCGCGGCGTTGGACAGCGTGTTGGACGCCTTTTTGCCGAGGAAGTTCAGCGCTGCGATCGCGACGATCGAAACGAGGGCGATGATGAGGGCGTATTCCACGAGGCCCTGGCCGTCGTCGTTCTTGAGCATGGTCGAGAAATTCTTAAGCACGGTATCTCCTAGTAAGTGTGTGTGAGTGTGAGGTTGTGGTTGGTGTGAGTGATGGGTCGGGTTTGGTCTATCGTTCGTTGCGCGGTATCTGATCGGCCGGGACGACGACTTTGTCGTTGACCGGTTTGAGGTCGATCCGCTTTTTCGCCGCCGTGATTCCCGGCAGTGAGGTCGCTTCCACGTTGATGATGCCGCCGCGGAAGTATCCGGATGCTACCGGGACTACGAGTTTGAACGTTCCATCTGCTTCGGCAAGTATTTCGCGCCGGCTTAGCAGTACGTCTGGAAGTTCGTTGGAGAAGGTCCCGATGACCGACAACGTTACGGGGACGTTGGCCGGAGCCTTTCCGCCCACTGTTAAGGTTTGGTCACCCGGAGTTTGAAAGATCGTCAAACCGGTGATCGCACCGGAGATCGGCGCCGCACCTGCGGCATTAGGATTGACCACGACCAGAGGCCGTTCTCCGCCGGGGACCGCCGGGTAACGGGCCGCGATCTGCCGCAGGCGATTGAACATTTCGTCGGAGACGAACACATCGCTGTGGTAGAAGTGTGGAGCAGGTCCATCCATTGATTCGGTCCGATCGTTCACGTCAAATAGGCGTTCGCCGGGACGTATGACGATCGTCACACCGGGACGGGAGAGCGAAACCGCATCTTCCGGACCGAGATAACCGTAAGCAAAGCCGAGCTCCGACGCCACTTTAACGAGCGGGGTGTCGTGCGCCGCAAACGAAGCGGTGGGGACCAGGGCCGTCGCAACGACCGCGACGAGGGTTAGACGGGTCGCGAGACGATTCAAGATCTTTTCCTCCGAGACTATTGTCCGCAGCGTGTTGCTGCGGTACCTTGCTTCCGATAGATATTTTACAAGACGGTTACGCAGCCTTGAAACGTCTGCGCCGATAACCTGTCTAAAATCTCTTCGAGCAATAAGGCTCGGGCCTTTAGCCTCTGACCCAGGAGCTTTCAGTGATCGATCTTCGTACGCGGACAGTACTGTCTAGCGCCATTCTCGCGCTCGGAGTTGCAACTTCGTTCGCAGCGGCACCGACCAAGGCCGCAGCCGACTCCGTTCAAGTTCTGTCCCTTCAGACGGGACATTCGATCATTCTGAACTTCGAGAGTCTGACGCGCGTCGCCGTCGGCGACGGCCGGATCGCCGGCGTCGTGCCGGTGGGGACGAACCAGCTCGTCATCAATGGTAAAGCTCCGGGTCACACGACCATCTTCATCTGGACCGACGGCGGTCACAAACGCTCGACCTATGAAGTATCGGTCTCGAGTCAGGGACTCGACGACATCGCGCGCACGCTGCGCGCGGCGATCAACGAGCCGGGCGTCCAGGTCGTGGCCTTCAACTACAACATCATCATTCGCGGCACGGTCCAGGACGTCGCGGCGTACAACCGGATCGACACGATCCTCAAGCGTTTCGCCGGCATCAAGTTCGTCGAGACCGGCGGCGGCGGCGGCGGCAACTTTCCGATCATCAACGCCGTCTCGATCGCCAAGCCCCTGGGGCCGCTGCAGGACGAGATCGCCGCGCTGCCCGGCGGCCGCGACCTCCGCGTCGACGCCGATGCCAAGGGCAACGTCATCGTCAGCGGCAGCGTCCGCGACGCCACCCAAGAACAGAACGTCCTCAACCGCGTCAGAGGCCTCGCGGGCCCGTATCTGGCCTCCGACGGGAAAGTCATCGACCGCCTCGCCTCCGACGAGACGACCCAGGTGGACGTCAAAGTCTACGTCCTGGAAGTCGACGACACCGCGGCCTCGACGCTCGGCCTGCGCCTACTCTCCGCCAACTCGACGTCGTATCCGGCAACGAACTATACGCTGGGCGGCGTGTCGTCGTTCGGCGTCGTCGAGAACCCAAGCCAGAGCGCTCTGCCCGGCAAGGCGCTCACGGTCGGCGCGTTTTCAAAAGTCTCGCTCCTCGAGCCGACCCTCGACTTGCTGCTCTCGCAGAGCCACGCCCATCTGCTCTCGTCGCCGAACCTGGTGACGGTCCCGGGCCAGGAAGCGACCTTCCTCGTCGGCGGCGAGCTGCCGATTCCGGTCTCCAACGGCCTGGGTTCGATCTCGATCGTCTACAAAGAATACGGTGTCAACCTCAAAGTCACGCCGACGCTCTTGGGCAACGGTTCGGTGGAATCCAAGATCAATCCGGAAATCTCGGACATCGACGCGGCGGACGCGGTCACGATCAACGGCTTCTCGGTGCCCGCGCTCAAGACGAGCAAACTGAGCACCGACGTGATCACCCAGAGCGGTGAATCGATCGTCATGGGCGGCCTCCTGCGTCATCAGGAAGCCAAGACGATCACGAAGATTCCGCTGCTGGCCGACATCCCGATCCTCGGTCAACTCTTCCGCTCGACGCAATACAGCAAGAGCGACACCGACGTCGTCTTCGTCATGACGCCCACAATAGTGACTCGCTGACCAGACTTTACTGGATCCTTACAAAAGGGGCGCCGCGCGGCGCCCCTTTTTTTCTTGTGTGACGCCGCGCTCTTGACGCGGCTGTCAGTCTTACCGAAATGTGACAAACATCCGCAATTTTTGGAAGCCGTCCCGTGTTTAAATGGCACAGACAGTGTCCCGCATTGTCTACCGACTCGGGCCCCGAGCGTCGATACTCAACGGTACGAGGTCTTCCTTTGCTCAAGCAACTCCGCTCCTTCGCCAAAGACGATTCCGGTACGGCCACGGTCGAATACGCGGTCGTGCTCGCCCTGTTCGGAATGTCGGTGATCGGTGCGTTTCAAGTTGTCGTGAACGAATCGGGTAGTCAGCTGTCGAATACCCAGAACCACCTACAAACCACGGCTCTGGTGCCCCCCACACCCGCGCCGGCTTCGCCTTAAGCAGGTCGAGATGATTGCCTCACGCAGTTTGCAACGGGCCAACACCATTCCCGAAATGGCGCTCGTGCTGTCGCTGGTCATGCTGACGCTCTTCGGAATCATCCAGTACGCGCTGGTCGGTTTTAATCAGATCGGTTCGGACGGCGCCGCGTTCGTCGGCGATCACGCGACCGTCGCGTATTACGGCAATCCGACACAGACCAATCAAGGCTACGCGCAGCAGGTCGCGCAAGTCGCGTTCCCGCACGCGGCCGCGAACTTCTCGGGTCAGGTTCCCAAGAACATGACCTACGAGATGGACGTGACGCAAACGCACCAATCGCTGCAGCTCGCGCAGCTCTTTCCGGCGACGACGCAATCGTATTCGCGCATCGTCGAACCGTCGCAGTCGTTGCAGTCTCCGCAGAGCGGCGGCGGTCAGTGCGCGGTCGGCCCCGAGAAGATCTTGTACAACAACACGACGATCTTGAGCAACAAAGCGGTCGCGCTGCTCGGAAACGTCCCGACCGATCAGCTGTATCAAAAAATTCAGACGTCGAACGGCACCGCGCTCCAATTCAATTTGGGGCTTCTCAATAACAACGGGACAGAAAATCAACTACTGCTGGGCATCAGCACGAATTTCTCCGCTACGGTCAAGTCGCTCGCCCAGCTGACCGCCGCGCTCAACACGATCCAAGCGATCCCGGGCGTCGGCAACGGCTTGAGCACGGCGCTTTCGACGCAGATCGCGCCGCTGCTCGCGAGCGCGACCGGCGGCACGTACGTCAGCGCCGGGGCGACCGGCGGCGCGATTCAATCGCAGATTCCGCTCGGAACGGCGGCATTCTCCACGCAACTCGGCGTGACGACGCAGGCCATCGGTAAGATCGAGGCCGGCACGGGCGGCCTCTCGGCCCTCGTCAACCAGTTGCTCACCACCGTCGTCAATCCGATCCTCTTCGGGACGCAGGGTGCCGTGCCGACGTCGCTGCTTCCCTCGGGCGGGTTGCTCAGTTCCAACGGGCCGCTCATGCTACTCAACACCGCGCAGAGCCAGCTCTCGGCTCTCGACGCCACGACGTCGTGCCTCTGATGCGCCGGCCGGCATCACACGCGCAGCGCGGTCAGACGCTCCCCTTTTGGGTGATGAGCGTCCTCGTTTCGCTCGCGCTGCTCTTCTTCGTCGCCAATTATGCCGGAACGGTCAAGCACCAGATCCACGCGCAGAACGCGGCCGACTCGGCCGCGGCCGCGGCGCTGGGCAAAGACGCAGCCGCGCTCAATTCGACGCAGGAACTGCTCGCCGCCGTCGACATCCAGCAGCTCAAGATCTCCGATGCCGAAGCGGCGCTGCCGTATCTCCTCGGCACGACGCCGTGCGGCCCGGCGAACCTCTTGACGAGCAACTGCGTCAATGCGCTCGAAGGCGCCGTCACCGACGTGACCACGTTGCAGACGAAGCTTCAGGACCTCACCGCTACGATCAACTCGTTCGAAACGCAGACCACGGGAAATCCGATCAGCGCCGGACAGGTGACCGGCTTGCTGACCAATCCGCAGCAGACCGTTTCGCAGTTTTTTGCGCCCAACGGCTCGGGCGGCTGTGCGGTCAAAGTCCTAACCGATTGCGATTATCGGTACACGACGATCGCTTCTCAGAATTCGTACGGCTATCCGGTCATCGACGAGTACGCCTGCAAGACCGTCCAGAACACCGCGTGGGCGTTCTTGCACCTGCCGATGCAGAAATACTGGGTCATCGGCCACACGACGTCGACGATTGCGCCGATCAGCTCGGCCTATAACGCGCAGTCGCTGGGTAAAGCGTTCGCTACGACTTTGAACCTGTTCCCATCGGCCGGATCTTCCGGCACGGGTTTGACGGGAGATCTCTCCGCCTTGAACATCAACACGAACTTCTACGGCGCCGTCGCGACGAAGCCGCTCACCGCGGCGCCGGCCGCCGCGCAGATCTGTCCGCCGCTCTCATGACGAACGCATTCGAGAGGTTTCTCCACGACGAGAGCGGTCAGGCATTCGCCGAGACCGTCATCTTCATTCCATTCTTGCTCGTGGCGCTGATGTCGATCATTTTCTTCGCACGACTCGGCGTGCTATCGGAACGCACGGAATCGGCCGTACGCTACGGCGACATGGTTTCGTTCCGTAACGGCGAGGCGTACTCCACGGCGGCCGTCGGGTATTTGCTCAACCAGATCGTCTACGGCAACACCAGCTCGCAACTCGTCGACCTCTGCCTCCAGCCGCCGACGCCGAGCTATACCGCCAATCCCAATAACGGCGTCAACGGAGACATTCGGGCCGCACTGTATCAGCAGCAGATCGTCGATAAGACGAACACGACCGCGACTCCGCCGCCGCCCCCGCCCGCATTCTTCAAAGCCGACGGGATCACGCAGCCGACGTGTACCGCCGGTACGGTCGATCTCAACGGTGTCGGTCAGGCGGCGCAGCCGACTCCCGGCCAATACGGCGCGGGCAATCTGCCCGTGAGCGTCGACGGTTTTTCGATCACAGCATCGGTCGGCGTGAGCAATCTCGCTGCGCCGATCTTCGCCGGCAACGGCTGCTCGATCTCTTCGGGACAGACGTGTTCGTCGACGACGGCCAGCATGGCATTCGTCAACGTCGCCGCGCCGACCGAACTCCTCTCGTGCGTCGCGCAGCTCAACATCGTCTTGCAAATCATGAGCAACTCGAACAGCACCAAGTCGACGTGCACGACCTGATCCGTACCGCGCTCGTTCTCGCGGTGGTCCTCACCGCCGTACCGCTCGGCGCCTCGGCCGGTACCACGACGTCGGTCGACAACGGCGTGCAGATGATCGTCACGACCCCCGATGTCGCGGCTGCGAAAAAGCCCAAGAAAAAACCGTCGGGCAAAGCGAAGGCCGTCGCCAAAGCGATCGTGCCGGACATCGTTCCCGACGGCCCCTCCGACGCGAATAAGCGTTACGCGAACGCCGTGGTCGAGAATGCCGAAGCGCTCATCGGCCGTCCCTATCGCTTCGGCGGTACGACGCTCGCGGGCTTCGACTGTTCGGGCTACACGCAATACGTATTCCGCAAAGTCGGCATCGCGATTCCGCGCACGGCCGACGCCCAGTTCGCCGCCGGCCGCAAGATCGCGGGCGATCCGCTGCCGGGCGACCTCGTCTTTTTCCAGACCTACGATTACGGCGCGTCGCACGTAGCGATCTATCTCGGCGGCGGCCAATTCGCCCAGTCGATCGGCACGAACGTCAACGTCGGCGATTTCAACTCGCCGTACTTTCGCGGCCGCTATCTCGGCGCGCGCCGCTTTCTGCCCGAATAGCTCTAGGCTGCGGCCGTCCCGAGCGCGTCGCTGAGTTCGCGTAGGAACGACGCGGCGTCCATGACGAGACCGATCGTCTGCGTCGAGCCGCGATCGGTGAGCTTCGTGACGCTCGCGGGGTTGATGTCCGCGCTGATCACTTTGCAGCTTGCCGGCAAGAGATTGCCAACGGCGATCGAGTGCAGCAGCGTGCATACCATCAGCGCCATCCCGATTTCGGGAACGTAGCGGCGCATCGCGCGCTGCGCTTCGATGACGTCGGTGATGACGTCGGGCAGCGGGCCGTCGTCGCGAATCGAGCCCGCGAGGACGACCGGTATCTTCTTCGAGAACGCTTCGTACATGATGCCGTCGTGCAGCCGGCCGGCCGCAATGGCGTTCGCGATACCGCCCGCGGCGCGAATGCGATTGACGGTACGCAGATGATGGACGTGACCTTCTTCGACCGGGAACGCGCCCGCGAGGTCGACGCCGAGCGACGTCCCGTAAAACTGCGATTCGATGTCGTGAACGGCCAGAGCGTTGCCGGCAAAGAGCGCGGTGACGTAGCCGTCGCGGATGAGCCGCGCGAGATATTTTCCGGCGCCGGTGTGGACGATCGCGGGGCCGCCGACCAGCAGCACGCGTTTGCCGCTCTCGAGCGTCGCGCGCAGTTCGCGCGCGATCTCCGCGACGAGCGACTCCTTCGGCTTCTCGCTCGAGACGGCGCTGGACATGAATTCGAAGACCTGGCGACGGCGCGAGCGCTGCGGCGTCTGCACGCGCACGCCTTCGTGGCCTACGACGACCGCGTCGCCGGCACGCACGTCCGAGGGCGCGGTCGTGCGCGCGCCCTCGCCCGCGATCACGATCGCGCAGTCCATTTCCGGAAGCGCGACGGGCCGCCAGTCGCCCGCGACGCGCACTTCGGTCTCTAGATTGGTCGTCGCATAAAACCGATCGGGCAGGACGCCGTCGCGCGGCGCGGGTTCGGTGATCGCGTCGTCGTCGGACGGCACGAACGCCCCGATGTCGCGCAGTTTGTCGAGCAGCGCGTCGAGATGTTCGCGGCTGTCGGCCTCGATGCGCAGCGCCGCGCTGCTCTCTTCGAGTTCCGTCTTGCCGATCGCGAAGTTGTCGATCGTGTAGCGCGCGTTCTCGTCGTCCATGATGATTTCGAGCACGCGGCCGAACACTCCCGAATCCACGATATGTCCGCGTAACTCGATTTCCCGTACGAACGCCATCACGCGCCCTTCGCGCCCGCGGCAGGCGCCCACTCCACGCGCGCCATAAAGCGCCCATGAATGCTGACGTTCGTTCCGACGCCGCTCGGGAATCTTCGCGACGTCACGCTGCGCGCGCTCGATACGCTTCGCGACTGCGATCTCATCGTTGCCGAAGATACGCGCGTCGCACGCCGGCTGCTCTCCGCGCTCGATCTTCCGGGCAAACCGCTGTGCAGTTATCGCGAGCAGAACGCGCAGATCGCGACGGCCGAGATCTTGGCGGCCGCGGCGTCGGGCAGCGTTGCGGTGGTCACCGATGCGGGCATGCCGGGGATCTCCGATCCGGGCGGCGCGCTCGTTCGCGCCGCACGCGAAGCCGGGATCGCGATCGACGTGCTGCCCGGGCCGTGCGCGTTCGTCGTCGCCGCCGTGCTCTCCGGATTCGCGTACGACGAACTCGCGTTCGCCGGATTCTTGCCGCGCCGCATCGGCGAACGCAACGCCGCGTTCGCCCGCGCGCTCGCGGCACCCGGCATCACCGCGTACTACGAATCGCCGCAGCGCATCGTCGACTCGCTCGAAGCGCTCGAGATGCTCGCGCCCGACGCGAGCATCTTTCTCGCTCGCGAGCTCACCAAGAGGTTCGAGCAGCACGCGTTCGGGACGCCGCACGACGTTCTCGCAGCGCTCGAACGTCCGGTGCGCGGCGAGATCGTCCTCGTCGTCTCCGGGCGTGCGAACGCGCGTACCGGCGCCGGCCGCACGGCTTCGCCGGCGTCGCGCGCCACACCGGACGAGGACGCGCTGCCGCGAGCGATCGACGACGCGCTCGCCACGGGCGCGACGCCTGCCGAAGCGGCGAAGGCGCTGGCCAAACGCGGTCTCGGCGAACGGGCCGAACTCTATCGCCGCATCGTCGCGCGCGTATCGGCGCTGCGCGCGCGGGCGTGAACGACCCGCGAGCGCACAACGCGCGCGTCGCGATGCTCGCGATCGCGGCGCTGCTTGCCGCCGTACTGCTCGTCGCCTCGGGCGTTCGGGTGATCCCGAGCCCGGAGGATCTACGTGCGTTCTACTGCGCGGGTGCGGCCGTCGACGCCGGCCGCAACCCGTATCTCGCCGAACCGCTGCGCACGTGCGAGGTCCGCGCGACGCGTGCCGCGGGCCTCGCGCCGTACGCCGAACTCGCTATCCCGGCGCCGCTCCCGGCGTACGATTTCGCGCCTTTCGCGCTTTTAGCAAGAATTGACTTCACGAGGGCGAGTACGCTCTTCTTCTTGTTGCAGATCGCAGCGTTCGTCGCGAGCGCGTCGCTGCTCACGGCGACGACCCGCCGTTCGCCGTCGCTCGTGTTTGCAAGTCTCGCACTCTCCGTCGGAACGCTCTCGGCACAAAGTGGTCA
>CAZZUZ010000022.1:0-14714 GCA_964657315.1 Vulcanimicrobiota bacterium | reverse complement strand
GGTTTCGGCGCTCGGACTGGGCGGCCACCACATCGGCGATGCGGCGTCCGCGACCGAAGCGACGCGCATCCTGCACGCGGCGGCCGACGGCGGCATTCGCTTCTGCGACAACGCGTGGGAATACAACAACCACCGTTCGGAAGAATACATGGGCATCGCGCTGCGCGGCGGCTATCGCGACAAGATGTTCCTCATGACGAAGGTCTGCACGCACGGCCGCGACGCGGATCTCGCGATGAAAATGCTCGAAGAGTCGCTGACGCGTCTGGGCACGGACCATCTCGATCTCTGGCAAATTCACGCCATCACGTACGATAACGATCCCGAACTCGCGTATCGCAAAAACGGCGTGCTCGAAGCCTTCGACAAGGCGAAACGACAGGGCAAGGTGCGCTTCGTCGGCTTTACGGGACACAAAGATCCAACTCTGCACATGAAGATGATGGAACTCGGATATCCGTTCGACTCGGTGCAGATGCCGCTCAATCCGTTCGACGCGCAGTTCCGCAGTTTCGCAAAGACCGTCGCGCCGGAGGCGATCAAACGCGGTATCGCGGTGATCGGCATGAAGCCGTTCAGCGGTGCGGGCAATCCATTCCACGCGGGCGACGTCGCGCTCACGCCGGCCGAAGCGCTGCAATATGCGATGAGCGTCCCAGGCATCACGACGACCTTGACCGGCATGGAAACGGTGGACGTCGTGACGCAGAATCTCGGAATCGCTTCAAACTTCAAGCCGCTCTCGGCCGAACGGATGGCGGAGATCGAGAAGGCGGTCGCGCTGCATGCGGGCGACGGGCGTTTCGAAACGTACAAGACGTCGATCGCGTACGATAATATCGTCACGCGCGACGTGCACGGCTTTCCGGTAGCGGGAGCGCATCCGTAATGGCCGTCGCGCACCGGGATTTCAAGGGTTCGTCGGTGTCCATCATCGGCATCGGCGGCAGCGCCCTCGGCGACGTCGGAGACAACTCCGAGGCGACACGCATCGTTTCCGAAGCGCTCGACAACGGGATCAATTTTTTCGACAACGCGTGGGAGTATCACGACGGGATGTCCGAGGAACGGCTGGGGCGCGCGCTCAAGGGCAAGCGCGATCAGGCGTTCGTCATGACCAAAGTATGCTCGCACGGGCGCGACAAGAACGTCGCGATGAAAATGCTCGAGGATTCGCTGCGGCGCCTACAGACCGATCATCTCGATCTCTGGCAGATTCACGAAGTCATCTACGATAACGATCCCGATCTGCATTTCATGCCGAACGGCGCGGTCGAAGCGCTGACGCAAGCGAAGCAGCAGGGCAAGGTCCGGTTCGTCGGATTCACGGGCCACAAAGATCCGGCGATCCACATGAAGATGCTGTCTCACCGCTATCCGTTCGACACCGTGCAGATGCCGCTCAACCCGTTCGACGGATCGTATCGCAGTTTCGCCGCCACGGTGATTCCGGAGGCACAGCGTCAGGGCATCATGCCGGTCGGCATGAAGTCGATGGGCGGCGGCGGCGAACCCGTCAAGCGCGGCGTCGTGACGCCGGCCGAACTGCTGCGCTATGCGATGAGCATGCCCGTGCTCACGACGGTCAGCGGCATCGACTCGTACAGCGTCTTCAAGCAAAATCTCGCGATCGCGCTCGCGTTCACGCCCATGCTTACCGAAGAAAGAACGGCGCTCGAGACGCGCGTACGGGATATCGCGGGCGACGGACGGCTCGAACTCTATAAGTCGACGAAAATCTACGACGCCGCGGTCGGCCGCGAGCAGCATCGCTTCCCGCCGATCTCGGAGTTGCCGGCGTGAGGCGGCTGTTTCTTCTCCCCGCCGCGTTCGTCGCGCTGCTCGGCGCGCAGAACGTCGCACCCGTACAGGCGCCGATGCCGCCGTCGGAACATCCGCCGCAACTCTCGACGGTCGATGCTGCGTTTGCGATTGCGGCGACGCAAGGCAACGAAGCCGAGCTCGCGGCGGCGCGTCTCGCGCTCGTTCGCAGCGAAAGCGACGACGTCAAAGGCTTCGCACGCACGATGCTTACGGACCACGGGACGATCGGGATGGAAGGCAAGCCCGTCATCGAGCCACATCTCGCGCACGCGCCCGTCCCGCTCGGGCCACCGGACGTCCTCGCAATCCAGTATCTGCAGAGCCTGCCGACGGTCGATTTCGATCAGCAGTACGCGATGCTGCAGATCGGCGACCATTTGGCGACCGAGACCACCTTTGCGACCGAGGCGCGAGACGGACGAGACCCAACACTCAAAGCGTTCGCGAAGAAGTGGCTGCCGACGATCCAAGCACATTTGGAATTGGCGGTGGCGCTCGTGAAGCACGTCGGGGGCGACACGCCGTTCGGGCGGTAGCCGGCCTCGAAGATGAAACTCGCGCAAGTAAGCGTGGTGCGTTGCGCGCTTTGTCGGTTACGAAGCGTTCATGCAAGATAGTACCGTTGCCGACGACCGGCACACAATCGCAACTTATTTGAGCGACATGCTCGCGCTCGAGCGTCATATGAAAGCCCCTCTCGACGCACAGAGCGGCTCGACGGACCATCAGGCGAGCGGCGCTTCGACGCTGATTTCGAAGATTCAAGCCGTCAACACGAGCCACATCGCGGCTCTCGAAGCCGCGCTCCAGACGGCCGGCGGATCGCCCGCATCGGGCGTCAAGTCTGCATGGGCGACGCTCATCGGCGGTGCCGCTGCCGGACTCAATAACGTCCGCGCGACCAAAGTTTCGAAGAGCTTGCGCGACGACTACACCGCGCTCGGCCTCGCGGCGATCAGTTACACGATGCTGCACGCGACGGCTGCCGGTCTCGGCGACACCGCAACGACGGCGCTCGCGAAGCGTCATCTCGACGACATCACCCCGTTGATCGTGGACATCTCGACCGCCATTCCGGGCATCGTGCTCGAAGAACTCAAAGCGGACGGCGAGAACGTACAGATCACCGCCGCACAACTCACGCAGTCGGCATCGAAAGACGCTTGGAGTGCCGAGAAGACTCAGGCGTAAACTTCGTCTAGAAGAGCGAGAGCCGCGTTCGTATGAACGCGGCTCTTCTGTTATCGTCCCTAGCGCGTCGTCATCGACGGATTCGGTTGGGACATCGGACCGGGGGGCGACGTTGCGGCGGTCGTGAGAGCCTTACGCGTGCACGATCGTAGCGCGCATTTGGTTCGCCTCGGTCTGGTCGTCGACGAACCGTTTGCCCGCGGCGATCGCGCTCCCCACGCGTGCTGAGAAGCGGCGTTCGTGGGAAGACGAAGGTATGAGTTTACGTGATGTTCAGGATACGATTATGGATGCGGCGCGATCTGCAAAAGACGCGCTGACCGATCTGACGGCGCCCGATGCGGTTACGCTGCTCAAAGCGGATCATCGCGAGGTCGAAGCGCTGTTCAAAGAGATTCTCTCGGACAAGAACAGCGCGCTGACCGGACAGCGCAAAAACATCGCTGCGATGCTCGACGCGCTCAAGCTGCATGCGAAGATCGAGGAGTCGATCGTGTATCCGGCCGTGTACGGCAAGACGAAGCGCGATTCGGATGAACGGCTCGAGGTGCTCGAGGCGTTCGAAGAGCACGGTTCGATGAAAGACTTGATGCGCAAGATCGCACGCTCGACCGGGCGCGATGAGACGCTCAAGGCGAAAATTCAGGTGCTTTCCGAAATCACCGAACACCACGTCAAAGAGGAGGAATCCGAGTTTTTCCCCGAGGCGCACAAACTGCTCGGCGAAAAAAAGCTCAAGGAGATCGGCAAGCAGATCGTAGCGATCAAAGCCCGGTCCGCCAAGGCGAAACCGGCGAAGAGCCGCGCAAAATCTCGCTAAGCCGAAGCCCGATGGTGGACGCTCGACTGCGCGCTTCGCGCTCCGCTCGCAATGACGAGCGGGTCGGAGCGGGCAAGCGTGGCCTAGTAGGGGTTTGTTGGGAAAGACGTCTCTGAAGGGAGGCGTTTTCTCATGCAAGAGTCGCTGGACTCCGCCTATTTCGAGCGCATCTACGAGCACGACGGAGACCCTTGGAGTTTTGCCACGAGCGCGTACGAAGCAGAAAAGTACGCATCGACGATCGAGGCGCTGCCGGCCCCGCGGTTCGAGCGTGCGTTCGAAATCGGCTGCTCGATCGGCGTTCTGACCTCGCTGCTCGCGACGCGCTGCGACGCGCTGCTGTCGGTCGACGTCAACGCGAAAGCCCTGGACGCGGCCAAGAGCCGCAACGCCGGGCTGCCCAACGTGCGTTTCAAACGGATGTCGGTTCCGCGCGAGTTTCCCTCGGAATCCTTCGACCTCATCGTGGTTTCCGAAGTCGGGTATTACTGGTCTGACGCGGATCTCGCGTGTGCGATCGACCGTATCGCTGCATGCGCCGTCGGCGGAGTCGTCGTGCTCGTGCATTACACGCCCGTCGTCGACGAGTATCCACGCACCGGCGATTCGGTGCACGAGGCATTCCTGAACGACGGCCGTTTCAAGGCCGGCTTTTCCAAGCGCGCCGAGCGATATCGCCTCGACGTCCTGACCGTCTGTTGAACGCTTCGCGCGTTCGCCGCCGGCTAACCGTCGCGATCCCGGCGAAAAATGAGGCGTCGGCGATCGGGAACGCGCTGCGGGCGTTCGTCGATCAGCGCGATCTGCAGGGCCGGCCGCTGGATCCACGACTCTTCGAAGTGCTCGTCCTGGCCAACGATTGCGACGACGACACGGAACGGGTCGTGCGCGATTTTGCGGCACGCCATCCGGCGCATGCGATCGTTGCGGTATCGCGGCGACTGCCGTGCGGTTCGGCACACGTCGGCGAGGCGCGGCGGCTCGCGCTCGAACTCGCGCTCGAGCGTCAGCTCGCGCACGGCGAGAAGAACGGTTACGTCGGCTCGACCGATGCGGACTCGGCCGTCTGTCCGACCTGGGTCGCGCATACGCTCGATCACATGCAGTCGGTCGACGCGGTCGCGGGCTTCGTCGAGATTTCCGACGTCGAACGCGAGAGTATGCAGGCGCCGTTGCGGCTGCTCTACGACCGCGAACGTGCGTTCCGCCGAGCGATCGGGGAGGTCGAAGCGCGTTTCGACCCACGCCCATACGATCCGCCGAGCCGGCACGATTCGTTCGTCAGCACCAGCTTCGCCGTGCGCGTCGCGACGTATCTCGCCGCCGGCGGCGTGCCGCCGCTGCCGCGTCTCGAAGACGTCGCCTTCGCGCAACGGCTGCGGCGGATCGACGCGCGCATCCGGCATTCGTACGACGTCCGCGTCGCGACCTCGGGGCGCATCGACGCGCGCGTGCAGGGCGGGTTCGGATCGTTCATCGGCGTGCTCCGCGAACGCGGCGCCCGCCACGAGAGTTTTTGCGTCGAGAGCGGCACGCGGCTCGTTCTGCGCGCGAAGGCGCGCGGTCTCTTGCGCGCGGTGTGGCAACGGCCGGAGGACGCGCGCGTCCTCGAATCGGCCGCGAATCTCTACGCGATGAGCCCGCGCGCGATCTACCGCGCGCTCGACCCGTTCGCTCCGTTCGGCGAAACGCTCGATCGCATCGAAGCAGTCGGCATACCGTTCGAATCACTGCCGGACGAACCGGTGGAGAGATCGCTCGAGACGCTGCGCGACGCCATCGCGTCGGCGACGCCGGCATCGGCGACGCGCATCAACGCCGCATCCGGCGCGGGCTGACGCAGGTACATGTGCAGGTCTCGAAAGAGCCGAGCGAACGGCAGCGGTTCGACCATGCCGTGCGCTCCGACCGTTCGGATCGCATGCTCCAGCGTTTCGAGTGCGGCGCGTTCGATTGCGGTACGCGCCATGTCGGAGGCGTCCATCGCAGCGGCAGCGGTTTGCTCGTTCGGCTCGGCATCGTAGGCCGTCCACGCTTCTTCTCCAAAACGCAGCCACGCCGCGCACGCATGGGCCGCGACCCGCATCTCGCCGATGCGTTGACGAACGAACGGGTCGCCCACACGCTGCCGCGCGATGGCGTACCCGATGGTCTCGAGCGTGATGCGCTCGACGATTCCGGCGTGAACGGCGGCGAAACGGATCGCGCCGCCTAAAAACCACGGCGCGCGCTCGTAATCGCCGGGCGCGCCGATGAGATCGGCTTGCGCGAGTTCGACACCTTCGAATGACACGCGATAGCTATTGGAATCGTGCATGCCGAGGGGGCGCCACGCCGCGGAATCGACTTCGGTCGCGACGCGGTCCATCGGCACGAGACACATCTGCACGCTGCCCTCGGCATTACGCGCGGTGATCAGCGCTCGCGTCACGCCGTCGCCGGCGGAGGCCCAGGTCTTCGCGCCGTGCAGCACGTAGCGGCCGTCGCGCCGTTCGATCGTCACGGGATCGGCATCTTGCGTGTTCCAGACGCCGAAGAGCTCGCCGCCCACGGCGTCGGCGCGAGCGCGGTCTGCTTGTGAGGCGTCGCCGTAGAGCACCGAGAGCAAGACGCCGTTGAAGTGGCCTTCGTATACGCGGCCGAGACTCGGATCGCGAGCGCCCATTGCGCGCAGCGCGGCGAGTTCGGCGCGCCGGCCCCGTACGTAGCGGCCGCTAGCGTCGTACTCGGCACGCGCCAGCTCGTCGCTCGTGAAACGGATGCGGCGCCGACGTGAAAGAGCGCCGTTATCGACGGTTTGCATGAGGCAGCTGTACCCCGTTACCTCTTCGGCGAACGGGCCGGCATCGAATGATAGCGCTCGGTGAGCGCGAGCCAGCGCTGGAGCAAGTTCTCATCGATCGAGAAGCCCTCGGGGTCGTCGTCGATCATCTTCGAGGTCTGAGAACGGTGCGCGAGGATCGCGCGCCGTTTGCGTTCGAGCGCCCGGGCATCGAACCGAAACTCGCGCGACGTCGCCTCCCCCGGCTGCGGATGGTCCGCGCGGCTGCCGCGAATCGGCAGCCAAACCTCGTAGCCCTCGAGCGGGACGCCGGAAGCGAGCGCGCCGGCGGCCTCGGCGGCGATCTCGGAAGCGGCGCGGTGATCGGGATGCGGGTCGCGTAGCCACGGAGCGAGCACGAGGTCGGGGCGAAAAACCGTCAGCGCGCGCACCAAGCCGGCGACGGTCTCCGCACGGACGCTCGTCGCCACGTCCGTCAGCGCGCCGTCCTGCAATCGGAAAAATAACGGTACTTGACGAATTCCGAGGATGTCGAGCGCTTCGCGCGCCTCCGCCTCGCGCAGCTTCGCGACGGCCGCGGGCGGATACGCCTTACTGCCCGGATGACTTCGGCTGCCGTCGGTGAGATAGGCCGCGAGCACCGCGCCGCCTTCGCTCGCAACGCAGCCCATGAGACCGCCGCATCCGATGACGTCGTCGTCGGGATGTGCGGCAATGACGCAGATCCTCCTAAAAGGCGTCGTCACGTCTTCGGTTACTTTCGCATAACGAGGGTACAGTCGAGAAGACTATGATCGGGGAACTGTTCGGGAACCTGCTCTCTTGTGAGACCTGCAAGCACGGTATTGGCTCGCACGACGGTGCGGGCTGTCACGTGACGCGTTGCGACTGCCGCCTTTCCATGCAAATCGTCCTCGAACACAACATCGCAACGTCGACGGCAGAATTTCAGCAGCAATATCGCATCAGCATCTAGGGCCGGTTGAACGGCACCGGTAACAGATTTTTAGATTCGCTCCCGGAAGCGTCTATGGCGAAGCTGTTACCATCGTTGCTCGAGTGTTCTCTGCCGTATAAAATGCTCATCTCGGAGCCCGGCGTTACGCTCGATCGCATCTCGTTCCCGAAGCATGCGGTGATCTCTGCGGTCGCCCGGATGCGTAACGGCACCGAAGTCGAAGCGGCGCTGATCGGCTTCGAGGGCTTCTACGGCCTACAGTCGGTCCTCGGTGACGGCACGAGCGCGACGGCAGCGATGGTGCAGCTCGCCGACGGCGGGTACACGATCCCGGCAGAGGACTTCGTCGCCGCAATCGACGGCGACCGCGCTTTAAACGCGAGCGTCTTGCGGTACGCGCAAGTTTCGATCGAGACGATCGGCCAGTTCTGCGGCTGCAACCGCCTGCACGAGATACGCGAACGCTGCGCGCGCTGGCTGCTCATGGTGCACGACCGGGTCGGTCGCGACGACATGCCGCTGACTCACGAATTTCTCGCAACCATGCTCGGCGTCAATCGGCCGACGGTGAGCCTCGCTACGGCTGAATTCGCCCGACTCGGCTATATTCGCAACGACCGCGGCTCGATCGTAATGCTCGATCGCGAAAGCCTCCAAAAAATCGCCTGCGAGTGTTACGAGTACGCGAACGGGACGCTCGAGCGGCTCATGGGATATCGCATCCGGCCGTAAACGGCCGAATGCGAATGACCCACCCGGACGAGATTTAGCTTCCCGAGACCGCAGCGTCGATCGGAACGACGAGCATCGCGAGCAGCTTGCTGCGCGATTGGGTTCCGAACGCTTCGAATATCTTGCGGGTATGGTTCGATACGGTAAACGGCGATCGCTTGAGTTCTTTGGCGATCTCGACTGCCGACTTGCCCTGGACGATTCGATCGTACACGGCCTTCTCGGCGGGGGACAGGAGCTGCAGCGACTTCTTGACTTTGTTGCGCGTGCGCAGCATTTTCTGGTCTAGGCGAATTGTAACTGACATCTGTTTCCTATTGGTCGGCAAGGCGTTTACGATAAGTTAAAAGTCAGTAAGCATCGACCCTTTCTCACTGAGAGAATTCGATGTCCGAAAACGGGACGCGGCGGGCACTTGGGGAAACCGCTCGTTCGTGCGTTTCTCAATCTTCACGGCGGTCGCGCTCGCAATCCTCACGTTCGGCGGCGCCTGTGCGGCCGTTTCGGCAGCCGCCGGCACCGATCGCTGCCGTCCGGAATACGTTGTGCCATATAGCGAACAATGCGACTTCGGTTATCACGGTATCGCCAAGGATCAATCGGTCAAGAGCGTCGCGACCGCTTATGACGCGTGCGCGCGCGCGCAAGCCGTCGCGGTCGTGTGCGTGAAGTCGCCCGACAAGCAATTGAAGAACGTTGCGATCAGCGCGCTGTATCGCGACGTCGGAGAGCAGGCCGAAATCGCGCTCTTCGCCCAGCATTTTCCACTAGCCGAAGCGCTGTTGCGCGAGAAGCAAGACGTGCTTCGCGTCATCGCTGCGACCCGGCCGGCCGCCGATGCCGCGATCGCTCGCGAAAACGTTTCGATCGCAACGGATTTGCGCGATGCGAAGGCCGGCGAATGTACGACCGCCGCGCTCGGCGCGGCGCGCGATCAGGGCCGGCTCGGGCACGACCACAAATACGCAGAACTCTCCGCATTGCTCTTTACGAAATCACGGGCGTACGATGCGTGCGCGCCGTTGACGACGACGGCAGCGAAACGGGCGTACGTCCGTTATGAGTCGCTCGTCGCACTCGAGGAGAGCGGGCGCGCGGCGCAAGCCGCGGGCAATGCGGACGACGCGAAGGCGCGGTACGGCGACTGCCTGGCCAAGACCGACGACGCCGTGAAGAGCGCGTCGCCCGCAGTTCGCAAGTATCTGACAACGGTTCACTACCTCTGCAAGGCGCGCATGAGCGGCGCTTATCCCGTCGACAAACCGAATCCCCTCGACAGCGATGCCGCCAAGACGTTCGAGCCCGCGGGTCTGCCGAACTAAGCTTTGCCTTCCGGCTCCGTGTCGGGCCTCTTCTCGTAATGCTGCGGCGGCGAAAGCATCTGGCCGAGCAGTTGCGCGACGCTCGGACGCGACGCGTCGGCTTTGAAGAAGCCTTCGACCGTCCCGCCGACGAGGCCGTAGCCGACCGCACTGACGATGACGAGTTCGATCGCCGGGACCAGTCGCCGGCGGCGTTCGGCGTGTTCCTCGCCGCGCAGCGCCGGATGCATCGCGATCGCCGCACGAAGCATCTCGAGCTTCGAACCGAGCGCGTCGAATCCCGGCGTGATATTGGCGAGAACGAGCCATGCGAGCAGACGCGCGTAGCCGCGCTGGTCGAAGACTTCGAAGACCGACGTGACGACGCTGTCGATCGTCATGGGCAAGCCGTTATTGGAGCTGAAGACGCTCGCGACTTCCTCCGCGAGGCGCACCGCCACGCGCTGCGCGAGCTGCGCCTGAAGTTCGCTGACGCTGCCGAAGTGGTAGAGCACATTCGGGTGACTGACGCCGGCCTTCGTCGCGACTTCCGTGAGCCGCAATCCGTCGGGCCCGTCGTTGATGAGCAGGGACTCGGCGGCGGCGAGAATCGCCTCGCGCGCTCCGGCAGCATCGAGGCGGCGGCGCTTGACGGGGGCTTTTTCAGCGGGCGTAGTCGACATATTTTGGCTCACGAACGTTCGTTTGGAGAAGTCGCCATGTCATTCGGACTCCGCCGAAGCGGAATTGGCTGCGAGGCGACGCCGCGGCCGGCCGATCTGTGATGTACGTCAACCCGAATTCGCTCGCCGGGTCCTGCGGGCATCTTTGACGCGATATTGCGCTTCGTCGGCGCGGATGAGCAACGTATGGGCGTCGGTTCCGTCGTCGGGGTAGGTGCTGAGCCCGATGCTGAACGTTATGTGGAAGGCCCCGGCGGGCACCACGATCGGCGCGCGAAAAGCGTCGGCCACGCGCAATTCCAGCTCTTCGACGTCGCTGCGGGTCGCGGTCATCGGCTGCAACACGACGAATTCGTCGCCGCCGTAACGCGCCACGGTGTCGCTCGCGCGCACGGTCCGTTCGAGCCTGCGGCCGACCTCACGCAGCACCGTGTCGCCGACGGCATGGCCGTGACGGTCATTGATCGGCTTGAACGCGTCGAGGTCGAGGAAGTGTACGGCGACTTTTCCGCCGTACCGTTCGGCGGCGACGCACGCGGTCGTGATGCGGTCGACGAGCAGCACGCGGTTGGGCAAGCCCGTGAGCGCGTCGTAGTAGGCCAGTTCGTCCAGACGTTTCTTCTGACGGATGCGGTCGATCGCGTTGCCCACGAGAACGCCCGTGAGCTGAAGAAAGTCGCGCTCGAGCGTCGTCAGCGGTACGGCGCGCTGTCGCGCGTTCGCAAAGGTCACCGAGCCGTACAAACCGTCGTCCGGAAAGATCGGCAGCACGCAGCACGACGACCAAAAATTCTGCAGACGTTCGCGCTGTTTGCTCCATTTCGGGTCCTCGAAATCTTCGACGACGTAGAGCGAGCGGGTCTCGATCGCCAGACGCGAGATGGACTCGGCGATCGAAGCGGTATAGCCGACCGGAAAGCCCGGCGAGCCGTATGCGAATTCGATTGTGAAGCGGCCTTCGTTCGCCTGCGAGAGCGCGACGTAGTCGAAGGAGAATTCCCGCGCCACCCGGGTGAGCATCGCGTTGATTCCGGCGTACGATTGCGCGTCGCCGACGGCGATGATCTGCGAAAGCGCGTGCGCGCGTTCGCCCGTTTTCTGCGCGCGCGTGAGGATCGATACGAGCTGGGACTGCACGACGAAGACGAACGTGAACGACCCGATGAGGTCGTAGAGGCGCGACACGTAGAAGCCGTTGGTGAACTGCGTCTCGCCGAGCGTCGCGACGATCAGGGAGCCGCACTTCGCGATCAAGACCACGACGAGCCAGACGCGCAGACGCGATCCGCGCTTGCCCAGCACCAAGACCACGAAGCCGGCGAGCAACGTCAGCGCGAGCATGACCGGAAAGAGCACGTGTGAATACAGCGGCGTAAGACCCGAAGCCGGGTCGTACACGATCGGGAGAATCCACGGAAATGCTACGCCGATGCCGACCGAGACGATCGCGATCGTGAAGCCTTCGAGCCACACGAGGTTGACGAATTTGAGCGAGGACTCGGGAATGCGGCGTTCTTCGCGATCGCTGAACGCGTAGGCGATGGCGATCAGCGCGAAGAGCACGCGGCCGACGATCCGCATCCACGGCGCCGCCTGCGATGCCGCAAGCGTCGACGAATAACCGCCGAGCATCTCGGGATAGAAAAAGAAGTGTGCCGCCTGCAGCACGCCGATGAAAGCGAACGCCGAGGCGAGGATCGCGAGCGGACCGTACTTACGGACGCGATACTGCGCTAGCAGCATCCATGCGGTGAGTTCGTACGCGCAGAAGCCCAACGCATCGACCGTCGGCGCGGAAATCTCGACCGGCGCGAGGCGCACGTTCGCGAAGCGGAAATCGACGATGACGCCGAGCGCGAGCAGCGCGATGACCACACCCGCAACGATGCGTTCGCGTCGAGAAGACGGATCGTATGCTAAAACAGCCGACGATTGGGCGATCAAGAAGTGGTCATAACCGTTCTAGGCGGCAAGGTAAAAACGGTAGCATTTGCGGCTTCGACGCGCTCCCGACGCTTCTTCTTCCCGAACGTCCGGTCAGTTGGGAATCTTCGCCAGCGGAATGTCGCGCTCGCGCGCGTAGCGCTCCCACGTCTCGCAGGTCTGCGTCGCGAACGCGGCCGAGAGCGTTTCGAAGCGGCCGTCGACGAGCAGCGAGTCGCAGACTTCTTTGAAGAAGTGGGGCTCGAGCGCGGCGAGCGCGATGAAGCCGTCCGAGGTCGCATAGATGCGGTAGCCCGCAAAGCCGCCTCCCAGCATGTTGCCGGGACCCGTCAGGCCGGCGCGCACCGGTTCGCCGAGTTCGCAGGCGACCTCGGCGAGCGAGACGATCGTCCGCGTGCCTTCGCCGCTACGCGCCCGCAATAGGAGCGCCGCGAGCGTCGCCGAGACCGCGCGTTCGGCGCCGGCGAGATCGGCGAAGAGCGAACGCGGAAGCGTGAACGGTTCGATGAGGCCGGCGCTCGCGAGATAGGTGAGATCGTGTCCCGGCGTCTCGGGGTCGCCCGGCTTCTCACCGACGATTGCAACGTGAACGATGCGCGGGAATTTCGCTTGCAGCGATGACCAATCGTAGCCCAGGCGTTCGAGCGCCGAGAGGCGCAGCGACGTCAAGAAGACGTCGGTTTCGCCGAGTTCTTCTTCGAGTGCGGCCCTGCCGCCGGCGGTCTTGAAGTCGGCGATACGGGTCATGATGCCGTCGTGCAGCCGCGCGTACCACTCCGGCGCGGCGGTCTCGAGGAGGTCGCCGCTGGGCGCTTCGACCTTATGGACCCGCGCGCCGAGATCGCGTAACCGCGCCGCAGCGACGGGTCCGGGGACGTTCGGAGCGATGGAGAGCACGCGAATACCGTCGAGGGGTTGAGTCACGCGAAAATCTTTCTCCGAGAGGGGACTCTCGGCCCGGCGGAAAGTGCGCGGCATGGCCGATGTGTATGTTTTCGATACCGTTCGGACGCCGCGGGGACGTGGAAAGTCCGGCGGCGGGCTCAACGTCATCACGCCGACTCAGCTCGCGGCGCAAGTGCTCGAAGCGTTGCGCGTGCGCAATACGCTCGACACGGCGCTGATCGAAGACGTCGTGCTCGGATGCGTCGAGCCCGTCGGCGAACAGGGCGGCGACATCGCGCGCACGGCGGCGATCGTCGCGGGCTACGCGCAGACCGTGTCGGGCGTGCAGATCAATCGCTTCTGCGCGTCGGGCCTCGAAGCGGTCAACATGGCGGCCGCAAAAGTTGCGATGGGCGAATGCGACCTCGCGATCGGGGGCGGCGTGGAGTCGCTCTCGCGGGTGACGATGGGTTCGTCCGGCGCGGCGCTCGCTTCGGATCCGGCGGTCGCATACGCGAGCGGGTACGTGCCGCAGGGCATCTCGGCGGACCTGATCGCCACGCTGCGCGGCGTTTCGCGCGGCGACGTCGACGGCTTCGCCGCTTCGTCGCAGGCCCGGGCGGCTCGGGCGCTCGGCGACGGCTCGTTCTCGCGATCGGTGGTGCCGGTGCACGATGCGGCCGGAAACGTCGCTTTAGAAGTCGACGAATTTCCGCGGCCGGCGACGACGGTGTCGTCGCTCGGAACGCTTCCGCCGTCGTTCGCGACGCTCGGCGACCAGTACGGATTCGACTCGGTCGCGATCCAGCGCTATCCCGAAGTCGAGCGGATCGACCACGTACATACCGCGGGCAATTCGTCGGGAATCGTGGACGGCGCCGCGGCAGTGCTCGTCGGATCGCTCGAAGGCGGCCGGCGTGCGGGGCTCGAGCCGCGGGCGCGCATCCGTGCGACGGCGACCATTTCGACCGAGCCGACGATCATGCTCACGGGCCCGGTGCCCGCGTCGCGCAAGGCGCTCGCGAAGGCGGGAATGGCGTTTTCCGATATCGACCTCTTCGAAGTCAACGAAGCGTTCGCGGTGGTGCCGCTCGCGTTCATGGAAGATACGGGCGTTTCGGACGATCGCGTCAACGTCAACGGCGGCGCGATCGCGCTCGGGCACCCGCTCGGGGCCACGGGCGCGATGCTCCTCGGTACGGTACTCGACGAACTGGAACGGCGGTCGCTCGGGACCGGCCTCGTAACGCTCTGCGTCGGGGGCGGGATGGGCATCGCGACGATCGTGGAGCGCGTGTAAGTGGTTTCAGCGGACGAAGCGTTGGTTTCGTATTCGCGCGACGCGCACGGGGTCGTGACGCTGACGTGGGACATGCCCTCGCGGCCCGTCAACGTGTTGACGCGGGCGTCGCTCGCGGCGTTCGCCGACGCGGTCGAGCGCGTTTTGGCGGACCCGGACGCGGTAGGCGCGATCGTCGCCTCCGCCAAGCGCGACTTCATCGTCGGTTTGGATGTAAACGAATTCGCGGAGGGTCGTCCCGCGGACGCGGTAGCCGCATTCGTTCGGCTCACGCGGCGGATGGAAACGGGCGGC
>CAZZUZ010000021.1:0-14797 GCA_964657315.1 Vulcanimicrobiota bacterium | reverse complement strand
GACAGAGCGCTTCGGCCGCCAGCCCCGCGAGCTGCGGTGCGCTGCAGAGCGACAACTCGTATACCTGTACGCTGTACTTTGCCTTGAGCCCGGCGTCGAGCCCCTATACGATCACGCTCACGGCTTACGACACCGCGCAATCCGGGACGACGGTGCAAGCCGGAACGGCGCTCTCGACCGACACCGCGACGGAGACGGTCACCGCGAACGCGAGCAACTCGTTCGACTTCGCCCTGCAAGGCATCGTGGCCGGATTCAACGTCGTGCCGCAGTACGTCGGCGCGTCGCAAGGCGCCCCGATCCAGAATGCGACGGCCACGTTCACCGCACTCGATCCGGACTTCTACGAAATCGACGCCGTCGACAACGCCACGAATTTTGCGGTCGGCACGGCTCCGTCCGACCTCAACGCATCGTTCGCGGTAGCGGCGATGGATGAAGGCACGTGCGGCGACGCGGCCGGGACGACATGCATCACGTCGACCTCGACGGCCGTGACCGGCCCCCCGAGCGAAGCCGTGAACTACGCGTACGATGGAAACGGATCCGCGGGCACGGGCGCGAGCGACGCGCCGTACTACGGCGTCGTCACGCTCTCCGAGCCCACCGACTATTCGGGCTACAAGTCGAGCACGTTCGGCGACACCAATTATGCGGGGACGCTCTACGTCGTTCCGCTCTTCGGTCTGGTCGATCAGACGAGCCAGTACAAAGACTCGACGTCGCCCTCGACCGTCGACTTCACCGGACCGAACGAAAGCATCGCGGCCTACACGAAGCAATTCGCGCCGCCGACCGGTGCGACCGGATACACGATCGATCACAGCGCGTGCGACGACGCGGGCAGCGGCGCGATCGCGACGTTCACCGCGCCCGCCGCGGGGACGTACGGGCAGACCTACACGATCAGCTCGGGTCCGCTCGCCGGCTCGTGCACGGTCAACCTCACCGACGGTGCGGGCGACACCGCGACGATCACCGTGAACAACGGGTCGACGAGCGCGACGATTCCGGTTCCGTCTCCCGGGCCGGTGTACTCCCCGAATGCGAAGGTCCGTAAATAATGATCAAGTTGACGAACGTCATCAAATCGGGTCTCGCACTCGGCGCGATCGCCGTGGCTGCGGGTTGCAGCGGCGGCGGCTCGTCGCCGTCCGCTCCGCACCCGGTCGGCACGACCGCGTCCGGAACTTCGCTGCCGTCGTCGTTCGGTAAGTCGAACACGGCGGTAACGCTCTCGCTGCACTCGCGCGCAAATGCGAAACGTGCGGTGGCCGGCGGCCGCAAGCGCAACTACATCTCCGCGGCGACGCAAGGCCTCATCGCGAGCTTCACCGATTCGTCAAACACGACGACGCAGGGCTTCGCGCTCACCCCCGGAGCGACCGCGACCGCGGCGAGTCCCGCGGCGTGTTCGCAAGCCGATCCCTCGACCGGCTCGTACACCTGTACGTTGTACTTCTCGCTTACGAGCGGCTCGTACACGGCGACGCTGACCGCCTACGACGCGCCACAGAGCGGCACGACCGGTACGCCCGTGGCCGCTACGGGTGCCGCTTCGGCCGTTGCCCTCTCGACGGACTCGGAGAGCATTACCGTCACCGCGAATCAAGCGAACAACTTCTCGTTCACGCTTCACGGAATCGTCGAAGCGTTCGATGCAGACCCGCAGTACATCGGCGTGGCGGCATCGCCGTCGCCGAGCTCATCGCCGCTCTCGACGACGTTCCACGCGCTCGATGGCGATTTCTACCTCATCGACGCGGTCGACGCAACGACGGACTTCGCCTACGGCGCGCAGCCGAGCGGACCGTTCGCATCGCCCGCACCGTTCGCGGTGTCCGCGAGTGACCAGAATACGTGCGCTGCGACACCCTGCGTTTCGCTCGCTTCGCCGTCTCCGACGATCGTCGATCCGACGACCGAAGGCATCGCCTTCTCTTACGCGGGCGGCGGCACGTCCGGCGACGGTAGCGCTGCAAATCCGCCGTACTTCGGCCTGATCGGGGTGACCGGTCCCAGCGGTTATGCGGGGCATACTTCCGCGACGATCGGCAGCACCGCCTACGCGGCGACGGCCTACGTCATGCCGTTCTTCGCCATCGTCGACCAGTCGACGAAGAATGCGGCCGCGACCGACGCGAGCGACGTGTCGTTTACGACGCCTTCGGATTCCGTGAACGTGCTCGCCGTGCAGTACCATCTGCCGACGAACTCCACGGGCTATACGATCGATACGAGCGCGTGCGGCTCGATCGCATCCGCGAGCGCGGGCACGCCGCTCGCCTCGGGCTACGGCGAGTCGTTTACGCTGACGCCGGGAACGCAGAGCGGCCAATGCGTCGTCACGCTGAGCGACGGCGTCGGCGACACCGGCACGATCAACGTCACGAGCACGGCTGCCGGCGCATCGACGATCACCGTCCCGTGCGCGTCGCCGACGCTCGCGCCGGACGTGCAACGGCGCAGCAGCGCCGCGCGCGATGGAATTCGGCAGGTCGCGTCGTCGAATCCATGCCTGAATGGTCTGATCTACGTCGCAAATATCGGAAATGCGACGATCACGGGATACCCCGTGGGTTCGACGGGCGATACCGCTCCGACATTCGTTCTCGGCGGCAATCAGACGCAGCTTCGGGCTCCGATCGGCGTGAATTTCGATTCGGCCGGCGACATGTACGTGTCGGATTTTGACGCCGGTGCCGTCTTCAAATACGGACCGGGAGCTAGCGGTAATGCCGCCCCGATCTTGACGTTGACGGGCTTAAGCAATCCATACGACGTCGCGTTCGACAAAGCCGGAAATATCTACGTAGCCAACGGTGACGGCGGTGATGTAAAAGTGTTTGCACCCAACGCGACGACGCCGTCCGGATCCATCGGTGACAACTATATCCAGCGCGCGTCCGGAGTTGCCGTCGACGCTAAGGGTTATGTCTACGTCGGCGATCAAGCCGGAGCAACACTGGATATTTTCGCACCCGGCGCAACGGCTCCGATTTCGGGCTCTGCGGGAGAAGATGGCGAGCAGATCGCGCTAGCGCCGAACGGTACAATCTACCAAGGCGTTTATAACCCAGATACGGCGAGCAACATCGCCCAGTACTCGGCGACCCTTCCCGGCGGCCCCGTCACGGTCGAATCCACGATCACCGGAGCGGAGTTTTCGAGTCCCACCGGAGTTGCGTTCGGTTCGGACGGGACGCTCTTCATCTCAGATCTGACTAACGGCGCCCTTTTCTCCTTCGCACCGAACGCAAGCGGAAATGCGGCACCTCTGACCACTATTAGTGGAGCCGATACGGCGCTGAGTTCCCCGTTCGGTATCGACATCCACAGCGGGCCGTCGGTCGCGTCCGCGCAAACGACCGCGGCATTGCGTATGCTGCGCACGGTTCTGCCCCACCGGCTCGTGCGCCCGGGCAGATTCGGTAATCCGCTTCATCTCTAGCCTCGAATTCACGAGAAAGTCAATTGCGTGTTGAGTATTCGTAGCTACCACGTTCCGCTGCTCGCCTACGCACTCGTCGTGGCGGGGTGCGGCGGAGGCGGGTCGCCGCCGGCAAACGTTCGTGCCGGCGGTCCGTCCCCGTCGTCGTTCGGAAGATCCAACGCGAGCGCGACGATCGTGATCCGTCCCGGCGTTGCGGCGAAACGAGCGGCTCGCGCGCATAAGCGCGCGTACGTTTCCGGCGCGACGCAGGGCGCGATCGCTACGTTCGTCGATGCGAACGGCACGGCATATGAGGGCTACACGCTCACCGCGGGAGCCGTCGCTTCGGCTTCATCTCCCGCAACGTGCACGGCTGTCCAAAGCGGATCGTATTCGTGCACGCTGTACTTCGTTCTCGATCCGGCCGGAAGTCCGTATCAAACGACGATAACGACCTACGATGCGGCGCAGTCCGGAACGTCCGGAACTCCGGCGGCCGCTTCGGATTCCGCTTCCGCGGTGGCAATTTCTACCGATACCGAACCGCTGACGATCGTTGCGAATCAAAACAATCCGTTCAGCTTCACGCTGCAAGGAATCGTCGAAGCCTTCGCGACCACTCCGCAGTACATCGGCGTAAACGGAACGGCGCAATCGATGGCGAGCCCGGCGCCCGTCTTTCAAGCACTCGACGGCGACGCGATGGCGATCGACACGGAAGACACGACCTCGAATTTCGCCGTCGGTACGCAGCCGTCCGGACCGTTCACCGAGAACGCGTCGTTCGCGGTGGGCGCGCTCGACGAAAACGGCTGTTCGTCGGCTCCCTGCATCGCAACGACCGCGACGGCGGTTTCGAATCCTTCGAGCGAAAGCGTGCCGTATTCGTATAACGGGCTCGGCTCGGGCGGCGACGGCGTTTCGATCCCGCCGTATTACGGAGTGCTCGCGCTTTCGACGCCCACAGCGTATTCGGGTTCGACCGTGCAAGTCGGGTCTGCGTCGTACGCTTCGGTTGCGTACGTCGTACCGTTCTTCGGTTTCGTCGATACGACGAGCCCGTTCGCGACGGACGCGACGGACGTTTCGTTCGTCTCACCTTCCAACAGTATCACCGTTTATGCGGCACAGTATCACGCCCCCGATAACGCGACGGGGTACGCGGCCGACACGTCGTCGTGCGGCAGCGGAGCGACCGCCATTGCGACCGCTTCGGGCCCGTCGCCGAACCCCGGATACGGCGCATTGTTTACCCTCAGTGCGGGGTCGAGTAGCGGTACGTGTTCGGTCGTCCTTTCCGACGGCGCCGGCGACAGCGCAACGATCGCCGTAACGAGCATAGCCGGCGGCAACTCCACGGTGATAATCCCGTGCAGCGCTCCGACCGCGCTTCCGAATTATGCGGATCGCGCACGTGGCGTTCGCAAGACCGGCGCGACGACCGCCTGTCCTTCTCCGTCTCCAACACAGTCGGCGATACCCCTCTAGGCGCGCTCGCCGCCGAACCGGCTCACTCGTAGCGGAGCGCTTCGATCGGATCGAGGCGTGCCGCACGAAAGGCCGGATACGTGCCGAAGAGCAGCGTCACGACCGTCGCAAACCCGACGGCGATCGCGACGCTCTGCACCCACGGTATGGCGGGTACGACGCCGCTGATCGCGATGAGCGCGAATCGGTCGACGGCGTATCCGATGCCGACCCCGAGGACGAGTCCGATGCCGCAACCGACGAGCGAGAGCAGTAGCGCCTCGATGAAAAACTGTGCGAGGATCGCGAAGCGGGTCGCGCCGATCGCTTTGCGAATGCCGATCTCCCTCGTTCGTTCGGTCACCGAGACCAGCATGATGTTCATGATGCCGATGCCGGCGACGACGAGCGACACCGCGCCGATGAGCGCGACGACGAGCGTCAGGACGCCGAAGATGCCGTCCACGACGCTCGAAAACGATTTCCGGTCGAACGTCTGGTACAGCGCGCGGCCTTGCTTGATCGATTTGAAATACGCGATGACCTGCGCTTCGGTCTGCGGCATCGTGCTCGCGTCGGCGACGAGAAAACGGGCGAAGAGCAGCGGACGCGTTCGCAGATACTCGAGCACGTAGGTCGTGTACGGGATCGTGACGTCGCCGCCGAAGCTCACCGGGATGAAACCCTGCGTCGGTTTGCCCTGGACGCCGACGATGACGAACCGCCGTTCCGCGACGCGCACGCTCTGACCGATCGGATCGTCGCCGCCGGGAAAGAGCCGCAGATAGGCACTATTTGTCAGCACGCAATCGTGCGCGCTCGTCGCCACGTCGTCGTGCGAGAGATTGCGTCCGTAGATGAGGGGCACGGCGGCGAAACTGATGTCGGAGTCGGCGGAGATCGTGAGACGCGCGCGTGCGTGGCCGACGTTGACGAGCCGCTGCACGCCGCCGGCCGGAACGGCGGCGACGATATTCGGAAAGAGTTCTTTCGTTTTTTCGATGTCTTTGTAATCGAACGCGGCCTTGAGCGCGTCGGCTTGGCGCGAGTTCGGAAAGACGTAGAAGCTGCGGTCGTTGAGGCTGCCGAGCACGCCGCCGACCGCGCCCGACATGCCCTTGCCCAGGATCTGAATGCTGATGACGGCCGCGACGCCGATGATGAGTCCGAGAATCGTGAGCAGCGAGCGCGTCCGGTTCCCGAGCAGCACCGCATATGCCTCGGCGAAATACGGGCCGACCTTCCCTAGCACGAAATTGTCACGAGCGCAGGGCTTCGATCGGGTCGAGTTTGCCGGCGCGAATGGCGGGATACGTCCCGAACACGACGCCGACGAACGTCGAAAATCCGACGGCGATGCTCATGACGAGCAGCCACGGAACCGGTGCCGGCCCGAGCAGAGACGCCACGACGTTATATCCGAGCAACACGACGACGAGGCCGATTACCATGCCCGTGCCGCCGCCGATTGCCGAGAGGATGACGGCTTCCATGAGAAACTGCAGCGTGATGTCCGCACTCGAACCCCCGATCGCTTTCCGGATGCCGATCTCGCGCGTGCGTTCGGTAACCGAGACGAGCATGATGTTCATGATGCCGATGCCCGCGACGACGAGAGCGACGCCGCCGATCGCGGTGAGCCCGAGGCCGACGACGGCAATGACCCGTTCGAACCCGCTCAAGAGCGCGACTGCGTCCTGCACGACGTATTGCGCGCTCGGTCCGTGCACGTGGCGCAGCGTTTCGTTCGCGGCGTCGCGCACTTGATCGAGCGTCACGCCTTTCTTCGGATAGATCGACACGGAATCGATGTAGCCCGGCGCGATCTCGTTATAGGTCGTGTACGGAATTTCGATGTAATCGGACTGGCCGCCGCTGCTGAAGATCCCGGCCTTGAGCGCGTCGTAGACTCCGATGACCCGAAAGCGTATTCCGTCGATGCGCACGATCGCACCGAGCGCGCGGCCGTTCTCGCCGAAGAAGCGCTTCTCGAGCGGCTCGCTCATGAGCGTGACCTTCTCCGCGCCTTCGACGTCCGCCGTATCGATGCGCCGGCCTTCGCGCAGCGTGAGCGAATCGAACGTGACGTCTTCCTGGCTCATGACCGCGCCGACGTACGTGACGCCGTTGGCCTTCATCTCGTAATTGCGCTGGAAGTTCGGAAAGACGTACGCGAAGAGGTCGGTGTTCTGCGCGAGCAGCGTCTTGACGTCGCGAAATTGGATCTGCGCGGAGCCGGGATCGTCTTGCTTCGGGTCGACCGCGACGATGTAGCCCGGATCGCCGAACGCGTCGAGCGAGCCTTTGATGCCGCCGGACGCCGCCTGTCCGAGGCCGAGCACCGCGATGACCGACGCCGTGCCGATGATCATGCCGAGCATCGTGAGGATCGAACGCCCGCGGTTGCGCCAGAGGGCGTCGAGCGCTTCGACCGCATAGGCGAGAACGCGCGTCACGTGAGCGTCTAGGTCGCGCTCGGCTGTGGCGACGCGGCGTTCGGCGACGCCGTCGCAGCGGCCTTGACGTGCGCGCCATCGACGACGTCGGTCGACTTGTCGACGACGATCGTGTCGCCGTCGTGCAGGCCGCTCGTCACGACGGTCTGCGAATCGTTCTGTGCGCCGATCTTGACCGCGGTGCGTTTCGCGATGCCGTCGTTTACGGTGAAGACGTAGTTGCCCGCGTCGTCCTTGCGAATCGCGTCGCTGCTCACGGCGATGACGTTCTTCTCGTCGTGCGTATAGATGTCGACGTCGACGGTCATACCGTCGCGCAGATATGGAAGGCGTTTCGTCAGCGAAATCGTCGTCACGACCTGGCGCGAGGTATTGGACGGATCGTCGGACTTTTGCGCGATCGGCGAGATCTCGTCGACGACCCCTTCGAGTTTCGCGTTCCCGAAATCTTCGCCGCTGATCGTCGCGCGCTGACCCGTTCGCAGACCCGCAACGTCTTGTTCGTCGACCTTCGTGCGCACGATGAAATCGGTACCCGAGGCCATCGTGAGCATCGTCTGCCCGACGACGACCGCGTCGCCCGGCTGTAGGGGGCGCAGCGAGTCGCCGGCCTGGGTCGCGACGCTCTCGACGATGCCGTCGATCGGCGCGCGTACGTTGAGTTTCTCGGCTTGCGCGACCGCATAGGTGCGATCGGCGTCCGCACGCTGCGCGTCGGCCTGCGCGGCCTGCAGATCGCCCGCTTTAGATTCCGCCGCGTTGGCCTTCGCCGATTCCAGCGCCGCAGACGCTTGCGTCACGGCGTCCTGCGCCGAGCGAACGCGATCGCGCAGCAGCGATCCCTCACGGGTCAAGGTACCGCCGAGGATGCGCCGTTCGCTCGCGGCCTGATCGTAGGTGACCTTCGCTTGGTCGAGCCGCGCCTGCGCCTGCAGCAGCTGATCGTTCGATAGTCCCTTCTGATCATAAATGTACTTGTCGGCATCGTAGGTGCGCTTGGCTTCGCGCAGATCCGTCGCGGCCTTCGCGAGCGTGGAGTCCGCCCCGATGCGCTGCTCCTCGGCCGTTGCCGCGCCGTACCCGAGGCCGGACTGCGAGCCGGAAACGAGATCGCTTTGCGCTTGGGTCAACTGCGAGCGCGCGGCGACCAAGTTCGCCTGTGCTTGGAGTACGGCCGCACGATTCTGCTCGGGCAACGCGGCGTTGGCCTCGGCAATACTCTGCGTCTTTCCATGCGCGCCGAGTGCGGCCGCCTTTGCGTCCTCGACGTTGTTGAGGATCTGATCGTTGACGATCACGGCGAGGATTTGACCCTTGGTCACGTGCTGACCGGGCCGCACGAGCACGCCCTCGAGCGTGCCCGCGACGCCCGCGGGCAGCGTGATGATTTTGGGCAGTGCGACGACGCCCGTTTCGGGCAGCTTGATCTGGAACGATCCCGAATGCGCGACCGCGAGGTGGACCTCGACCGCTTTCTTGCCGCCTCCGGCGAAGATGCCGATCGCGACGATTGCGACGAGCCCGACGGCGATGAGGATGGCGTTGCGTCGACGGTTCATAGCCCTCGCAGATCGGCGGCGGATGCGGCACTCGGCGGCGCGAGTGCGACGCGCAGCCGGATGAAGGCGGTGATGTACGTGACGCGCGCCGTAATCAGCTCGTTCTCGGCTTCGAGCGCGGTCTGCTCGGTTTGCGTTGCATCGGTAAACGAGATCAAGCCGTTTTTGTATTGGAGTTGCGCGATGCGTGCCGTTTCTCGCGCGAGCTGTGCGGATTGTTTGGAGAATGCGAGACGCTGCGTCGCGGCTTCAAGGTTGCGCTGCGCGGCATTGACGTCGGCCTGCACCGTATCGTACGCATTGTAGAGTCCGGCGAGCGACGAATCGATCTGCGCTTTCGCCGCGTGATGCGCGGCCGCGCGCTGGCCGTAATCGTAGAGCGGGATTGCGAAATTCGAGAGGACTTGAATTTGCCAGAAGCCGGGAACGTGCCGGTCGACGGGCGGAATCAGCGTCGGTGCCGGAATCGCGGCGTTCGGGAACAGCGCTTTCTCCTGGTTATAACTTGCGAGCGCGGCCGCGTTGCTCGCGTCGACTTGCTGCTGCTCCGTAACGAAGCTCGTCGGCGACACTTGGCTTCCGAACGCCGCCGATATGGCGACGGTCGGCCGCAGATCGTTATCGACTGCGGCGTTCGCGATTTTGGAAGCGTCGAGCGATGCGCGCGCCTCGGCGATCTCGGGCCGGTTCATCTTCGCGATCGTGTCGAGATCCGTCGGGGGCGCGGCGGGCGGTTTCGGTTCGGGCAGCTGATCGGGGACGAGAAAGACCGTCTCCGCGGGCGCGCCGATCTGGACCGCGAGTGCCTCGCGCGCGTTCGCTTCGTCCGTCTGTGCCTGGATGAGCGTGCTGCTGCTGCGCGCGACGGCGACCTGCGCGCGCAGCACGTCTACTCCGGCGACGCGCCCGACGTGCTCTTCGGCGACGGCGCTCGCGAGCAGTGCCTGCTGGTACGCGAGATCGTTCTTGTCGAGGTTGACGACGCCGCGGTCCTCGGCCAGCGCGAAGAACGCGTTCGAAACGGTCGCGACGAGCTGCTCCTGTTGGCGTGAGAGTTCGTAACTGGCATTGAGCAGCGTTTTGCGCGCCTGTTGGGCCTCGAGCTGCGCGGTGCCGTTATACAAGTTGTAGCTGGCGGAGAGCTCGGCCGTGTTCTGCGAGAAATCACTCTGCGGCGTCACGCCGAATTCGGCGAACTGGCCGCTGGCGTTGGCCTGCTTCGAGAGCTGACTCTGCAGCGAGCCCTGCAGCGCGGGGTACTCCGTAGCACGCGCGCGCGTAAACGTCGAGTCGAGATTCGAGACGGTGGCGCGCTGCGCGAGCAGCGACGGAGCGTGGGCCAGCGCGTAATTGACGGCGCCGAGCGCATCGAGGGTTTCCGGCGGCCGATTGCCGGGATCGCCCGTATACGACGGCCCGTAGAGCGGAAGCGGTGTCGGAACGCCGGGCTGCGCCTGAAGGGTGCCGGCCGTTGCCGAATTGTGATTTGTTTTTGCCACGATATGCGCCGGAGTCGCGAATGCGGCGAATACGCATGCGACGGCGCCGAGCGCGACGAACCGGCGTGCAGTCAATGCAGCGTTGCCGCCGCGAACAGCGCGCCCCCGGCCGCGATGACGGCGGGGACGGTATAGGCGATTGCGGGCCGGACGCCCGCGACGGCGCGAAAGCCGAACGCCAGCAGCACGAGCGACCAGATCTGCGTCACGCTGAAATAGGTGAGAAACGAGTGCAGCCGCACGGGGCCGCCCGGCGTGAGAATGCCGAGATTGGGAATCGCACTCAAGATGTCGGACGTGGTAGTAAACGCATCCGGGCCGCGCAACGAGACGAGTACTCCGATCAAGAGGTTGCCTAGCCCGAAATGGATGATCCCGACGTTCGCGCAGAGCGCGAAGATCTTTCCGAACGAGGCCGAGCCTTTGCCGATCGCATTGCCGATGGCGAGGAACACGGTCGCAAAAAAAACGCCGACGAGTACGATGAGCGGCCATGCGATCCACGCGAATCGCTGTACGGTAAATCCGATCGCCTTCGCGCTCGCCAATTGCTCCGGCGTCATCGTCGTGAAGCGCGGATCGTGCGCGATCATATACGACGAGGCGTGCTGTGCCGCGGGAACCTGCAAAAAGCTGCCGATCGCGCCGAGGACCGATGTGAGCACGAACGCCCAGATCCACGTCGGGCGAGCGCGCAGCGACTCGAACGCCGCGCTCGGAGCGATGACGATATCGGCGAGTACGGCCAGTCCAAGACGTTTGGGCGCGGCAATCTCGGATGTCATAACGAACGACCCCCTTTCGCGCGTCCTACCGCGCAATGCGTGCGGAGTTTCTCGGGCGGGCGGGTCATAAGAAAAACGCGAGTACCAAATCGAGTGTGAAGACGAAGACGAGGCTCGGCAGCAACGCGATCTTCGCGAGGCGCGCGAGCCCGTACGAGAACACGATCGAGCTCCAGATGTCGAACACGCCGAAGTGGCTCAGGAAGATCGCCTGATTGATGTTCCCGGGATCCGCGAAGTAGGTCATCTTGATGGGCAGCACCGTATCGAGCGACCGGAGATTTTCGAAGCTCGCCGGATGGCGCGTGTGGATGGCGACGGCCTGGACGAACTCGCCGAGCGCGTCGATGACGGCGCAGTTGGCCGCGAGCGAAACGAACGTCGAGTATTTCGCGAAGTTCTTCCCGTTGCGCGTCGCGGCGAAGACGGTGACCGCGATCGCTTGGAGCATGACGACGATCAGCGGCTGCACGGCGTTTGCGACGAGCACGTTCGCGAAGAAGTTGCTCGAGTCGAACGTCTCTTGATGCGCGGCGCGCGCGACGGAGGTCTCGACGTGCAGCAACGCCGGGTATTCGAGCGTCACCGCCGCGAGCATCAGCGCGGTGATGACGACGTAGGCCAACAGCCACTCCGGCGAAGCGGCGATCCGTTCGAACGCGCGCGCCGGCGCGACGACGATATCCCAGGGAAGACGGAAATCTGCGCGCTTGGGCCGGTCGCGATCGGTTCCGGGAGATGGGGAGGTCACCAGCGCCTGCTTCGCGCTCGGCGGCTCAATGCTTGGCGAAACTGCCGGGCGCCGCCGTTTGCGGCACGAGCGCGTCGACCGGCAGACGCCGTTCGACGACCGCGGCCGCCCGATCGAGGCCCGCCAGGCGCCACTCGAGCAGCCGCAGGCGCAGATACGTCGCCATCCGGCGCCGGGCGCGCAGCGAGTAGAGATCGGCTACGCGCGGCGAGGCGGTCGCCTGCGTTTTGGCTTGCGCCGGGTGCCCGTGCGCCGTTCCGGCGGCGGCTGCTACGCCGGGCGAGGCCACACAAACGGTGAGAGCGAGCGCGGCACCGAAAAAGGGTCCAAACATACGAAGTACCTCCACGTGAGGCTTTCACGTCGAGCGATCCGCTCGGCAATCCCGAAAGCGAAGTCTTGGCTTACCAGAACGGCCGTAATCCGGCCCAGAACGCGCGCGCAGCGGCGCCGCCACCCGTCGTGCCGGCCCCGCCGCAGGGTCCCTACGTCAGAATCGTACCGCTGGGCGGCTGCGGAGAGATCGGCCGGAACATGACGGTGATCGAGACCGAAGCGGACCTCGTCGTCGTCGATTGCGGTCTCGCGTTTCCCGACGACGACATGTTCGGCGTCGACATCGTCATCAACGATTTCACCTATCTGCGTGAGCGCCGCGACAAGCTACGCGCGCTGCTCGTCACGCACGGGCACGAAGATCACATCGGCGGCATCCCGTATCTGCTGCGCGAGTTTCCGGAAGTTCCGGTCGTCGGAACGCCGCTCACGCTCGCGCTGATCCGCGCGAAGATGCGCGACGGGAAGATTTCCGACAAGTATTTCGTCCCGGTTCAGCCCGGCGACGTCGTATCGTACGGCAAGATCGAAACCGAATTCGTGCACATCAACCACAGCCTCGCCGGCTGCTGTGCGCTCGCGATTCACACGCCGCTGGGTACGATTTTCCATACGGGCGATTTCAAATTCGACCAGACGCCGATCGACGGCAAGCCGGCCGACTTCGCGGCTATCGCCGGCATCGGTGAAGACGGCGTCCTCGCGATGCTCTCGGATTCGACGAACGCCGAGCGCCCCGGCCATACCCCGTCCGAACGCGTCGTCGGCGACGCCTTCGGCAACATCTTCGCGCGGGCCAAGGGCCGTATCATCGTGACGTCTTTCGCGTCCAACGTGCCGCGTATCCAGCAGGTCGTCGATCAAGCGCTCAAATTCGGGCGGCGCATCGCGCTGCTCGGCCGGTCGCTGACCAACGTCGTGCATTACGCGACCGATCTCGGCTATCTCAAGATTCCGCCCGAGCGTCTCGTGCGCTTGGAGACGATCGACGAGTATCCGCCCGAAGAGATCGTCGTCATCACGACGGGGTCGCAAGGCGAACCGATGTCCGCGCTCTCGCGCCTCGCGGTGCGCGATCATCCGCGCATGCGCATCAACGCGGGCGACACCGTCGTCATCAGCGCGACGCCGATCCCCGGCAACGAGAAGAGCGTCGCGAAGACGATCAACAACTTGTACCGCCTCGGCGCGACCGTCGTGCACGGCACGGCGCAAGGTACCGCACACGTTTCGGGTCACGCGTCGCAAGAAGAATTGCTGCTGATGCTCAACCTCGTGCGGCCGAAGTATTTCATTCCGATCCACGGCGAGTATCGCATGCTCGTGACGCATGCGGGCCTCGCGCAGAAGACCGGCGTCGAAGCCGCGAACTGCTTCGTGATTGAAAATGGTGACGTCGTCGAGTTTACGGGCGACGGCGCGGGCAAAGTCGGAAAGACCTACGGCGGCAACGTCATGGTCGACGGCAGCGGCGTCGGCGACATCGGCGACGCGGTGCTGCGCGACCGCAAGCATCTTTCGATCGACGGCATCATGATGGTCGTCGTCACCGTCGATGCGGAAGAAGCGCGCGTGGTCGCCGGACCCGACGTGGTCTCGCGGGGCGTGTTCTACATTCCCGACTCTGAAGCGGTCCTGCTCGACCTCGAGCGCCGCGTCGGCGACATTCTGGCCAACTGCTCGACCGAAGGCATCAAGGACATCAACACGGTCAAGGACCACATCCGTCAGGGCGTCTCCAAGGCCGTGTACGAAAAGACGAAACGCAAACCGATCATCATCCCCGTCGTGATGGAAGTGTAGCTCTTCGAAAGAGACTCGGCCGCCTCAACGCATCGGAGACGCGCTCGCACGTAACGGCAGCGTTCCGCCGTCGAGCGCGTGCGCCATCGTGTGCGAAGCGGGCGACGGCGCCGCCGGTGCTTCGCGCGTCGCGAGAATCGCCGACGCGCAGGCGATGCCGATGCCGAGTGCGAGCGACGACGCAATTCGGCCGAACGCGCGCGTTTTTTGTTGCGCGGGCCGACGATCCGCGTCGTGCGCGAGGCGTCGCACCGAAAGCGCGAGACGGTAGCCTTGACCGATGTGCGTATCGATGACGGGCGCGGCATCGTGGCGAGCGAACGCGGTGCGAAGCATGTAGATCGTCTGCGTCAGGTTCGAGGCCTCGATGAAGCCTTCTGGCCAAACGGCCGCTTCGAACTCCGCACGCGAGACGACCTCGGGCGCGCGGCGCGCGAGTTCGGCGAGCACGGCGACGCACTTGGCCGTCAGTTTGACGGGCTCGCCGCGAAACGTCACCGCTGCGGCGGTCACGTCGATTCGATAATCTCCAAAAGCGTAACTCTCGAGCATCGCAGTTCCTTCCGGCGTTCGCATCGCCGAAGATACCGGGCGATGGGGGAGTCGGTTTCGTTCCGCTCAATAATTCGCCGGGTGCCCGATCGACGAACGTTTCTGACCCGCCTCGGCGTAGCCGGGACCTTGCTCGCAGCCGGAGCGCCTGCCGTC
>CAZZUZ010000020.1:0-15320 GCA_964657315.1 Vulcanimicrobiota bacterium | reverse complement strand
CAAAGACGGCATGCAGTTCGACAAGGGCTACATCTCGCCGTACATGGTCACCGACAGCGAACGCATGGAAGCGACGCTGACCGATCCCTACATCCTCGTGACCGAGCGCAAGATCTCGGCGATCGCCGACATCCTTCCGCTGCTCGAGAAGATCGTTCAGGTTCAGAAGCCGCTGCTCATCATCGCCGAAGACGTCGACGGCGAAGCGCTCGCGACCCTGGTCGTCAACAAGCTGCGCGGCACGTTCACGACCGTCGCCGTCAAGGCGCCGGGCTTCGGCGACCGCCGCAAGGAAATGCTCAAGGACATCGCCACCCTCACGGGCGCGACCGTCATCAGCGAAGAGCTCGGCCTCAAGCTCGATAAGGTCACCCCGGATCTGCTCGGTCAGGCCAAGACCGTCAAGATCACGAAGGAAGAGACGACCATCGTCGACGGCAAGGGCAAAGAAGACGCGATCAAAGGCCGCATCGAGATGATCAAGCGTCAGGTCGAAGAGACCGATTCCGATTTCGATCGCGAAAAGCTCCAGGAGCGTCTGGCCAAGCTGAGCGGCGGCGTCGCCGTCATTCAGGTCGGCGCGGCGACCGAGACCGAACTCAAAGAGAAGAAGCACCGCATCGAAGACGCCCTCTCGGCGACGCGCGCTGCCGTGCAAGAAGGCATGATCCCGGGCGGCGGTTCTTCGCTCGTCCATGCGATCAAGGCGCTCGAAGCGAAGGTTCACGACCTGACCACTTCGACCGCAGCCGATGAGAAGATCGGTTGGGACATCATCCGCCGCTCGCTCGAAGAACCGCTCCGCCAGATCGCGGAAAACGCGGGCTTCGAAGGCTCGGTTGAAGTCAACCGCGTCAAGGCCTCGACCGCAGGCCAGGGCTTCGACGCGATGAGCGGTGAGCTCGTCGACATGTTCGCAGCCGGCATCGTCGAGCCGTTCAAAGTGACGCGCTCGGCCCTGCAGAACGCCGCGTCGATCGGTTCGCTGATCCTCACGACGGAGACCCTCATCGCCGACAAGCCCGAACCCAAGCAACCCGCTGGCGGCCCTCCGGGCGGCGGCATGGGCGGCATGGGCGGCGGCTACGACATGATGTAATTTTGCGGCGCTGGACGGCGCCGGGACTTCGTTGCCCGGCACCGCCCATCACCACGAAATGACGTGTCTTTGTCAGACTGGAAGGGCCTCGCGGTTGCGGGGTCCTTTTGGTTTCCGGTCGGCCTTGCCCGGCAACAGTTGCAGTCGTGCCGCATGCCGTGGTGACGGTCTTGTGGGCGCCGCCGGTGGTCGTCACGGCGGTAGGACGTATCGCCGAACACCGCAGCTGCTATCCCGAAGGCTGGCCGCCCGTCACCTCGACGACGCCGACCTTGCGGCGGCCGGGAACGCTCAACGCGAGACGAAGGGTCGCGGTACCGAGGGTCGCGCCGCTTTGAGCGACCGATCGTTTTCGCGCAGTTGTCCGGTGTAGCCCATTTTGTTCTCGCGCGCTGCGACGAAGCGCTGCGAGTGGTCGCCTAGCGGTTTTGCGACGATGCGATAGTCGACGACCATGTTCGATCGGCCGCCGGCGTTTTCGTGAATTTCGAATCCGCCGGACGTGTGGTTTGCGGTGAAGACGCCGCGGCTGTCGCCTTCCGGCGTGACGAAGACGAGATACGGCGAGCCCGGGTTGGTGGTCGCGGCGAACGCCGGATCGAGACGGACGTAGGCATGGCCACCCGCCATCTGCGCCTGGCCGAAATCTTCCACCGTGGGCAAACTCTGACGTCCGCCGTACGTCGTCACGGTCGTCGGAGCCGCCGAGCGCGTTCGCGCCGAGAGCGTGAACGCCGTGCCGTTCGCATCCTCATAGCAGTGTGTCCCGGTCGTCGCCGGAAATCCGTTGCAATCTTGAAAGATGTGTCCGTAAACGAAGAGGTCGCCGCTGACCTGCACGTCCGAGCCGTTACCGAGTGCGCCGCCGCTTTCGTTTCGCGTGTTCGCCTGAACGATGAAATTTTGTTGATAAAGCCCCGAATTTAGGCCGTAGAGGGATAGCAAATCCGTGCCCGACTGCCCTTCGTAACCGGCGATCGCCGGGTGTTGCGCGGTACCGGAGTACCCGAAGGCATCGATGCCTTCGCCCTGTGCCGTACCGATTAAGGCGACGCCGCCCTTTCCGGGCGTAAAGGCCTCGAGCGAGTTGCCGGAATCGGAGAAGAAGTAGCCGCCCGCGCCCGAACCGTTTGCCGAACCGTAAATGGCGGTGGCGCTGGAAGTCGCGGGCGTCGTGCCTTCGACGCCGGTGCCGGTGCCGCCGGCGACGCCGATGACGGACGGCTGCGATCCGAACGCTTCGCCCGCGACCGCGTAGCCGGTCGTGGAAACGCCCGCGACGCCGATCCCGAAGACGGAGTTCGCCGACGCGTCGTATTCGCCGAGCACGCCGAACGGGATCTTGATCGCGCTGTTAGCCGACGAATTCACCTCGCCTTGAAGCGCTCCGCCGCCGGAGGCATTTTGCAAGAACGTTTGCGATCCGAGCGAGCCGCTCGTCTGCGAGATGCTTAAGCGGTGAACCGTTGCGGCACCCGCGGCGCCGGCGGTAACGGCTGCGGCGAGTACTGCGGCCGATGACGCGCGCGGCGTCATCCTTCGAACGAAAGCGAACACGTGACGTCCTCCTATACGGATTTCTTGGGGCTTGATCGTAGCAGAAGATTCCGCGTTGCCCAAACCGTCTTGCGAGACGCTAGTGAGTCGCAGCGAGCGGACGTACCTTTGCGGGAACATAGTTCGCCGTCTTTTGCGGGGCGAGCGCGCGCGGAATCGTCGCGCGATCGACGCGCGCGGCCTGGACCGTACGCGGGAATGCGGGCTGGCCGTCTTCCATGCGCTTCTTCGTGGTGAGGACCATGCGTTTTCCGCCCTGACCGTCGACGTCGCCGACGATGCGATAGTCGAAGGCGAACGTTCCGCGGCCGCCGCGCGTCTCGCGCACGACGAAATAGTTCGGCGCCTTCTGCTCGACGTAGAGTCCGTTCGTATCGGCTTCGGGCGTGAGAAAAACGTGATAGCGGCTCGACTGATCGAGCGATTCCACGACGGCGGGGTCGAGGCGAACGATCGCGGTGCCGCCCGCGAGGCGGCCTTCGCCGACGTCTTCGACGGTCGGTGCGCTCGAACGCGGCACGTACGCCTCGACGCCGTAGCCGCCGCGCGTCCGCGCAAACGTGTGATAACCATTCTTGGTGTAGAGCGCGCCGCTATTGTCGACGTAGGCGACCTCGCCCGTCGTACTCGAGAGGTAGAGCGGATAGGACGAACCGGTCGTCGACACGACGCCGCCGAGGCCGTAACTCGTACCTGTGCCGACGACGCCGCTGGACGGATAGAGGTTACTGCCCGATGCCTTCTCCGTTTCGAAACCGACTTCGGATCCGTACGCCGACACGCCGACACCGCCGCTGCCCGTCGCCTGAGCGTCGAGCGCGTAGGTCGTGCTATACGCGCCGCCCGTCGACAAGAATTGACCGGCGTATTGGCCGCCCGCCGAGATCGCTTCGACGCCGGGTCCCTCGAGCGAATACGCGTAGATCGCCTCTTGGCTCGTTGGAGATTGTGGCCTCGTCCCGCTCGTATTCTGCGCGATCATACCGGGGCTCGAACCGGTCGCGATTGCGAGCATCGCGGCGGTCGCGCTTCCCGACGCGTTCCCCTCGACGCCCGCGCGGCCGTTGACCGTCGTTCCGAGGATCGCGTCGACGGAGTCGCCGTTCGTCGAGAGATGCGTGCCCACGATCGAAGCGGCGGGATTGGACGTATCGGTGACGGCTTGAATTGCGGGCCCGTTCGCGGCGCTCTCGGCGTAGATCGCGGGCGCCGTCGACGTCCCGCTCGGCGTGACGGCTTCGAGCCCGATGCCGCCGCCGCCGGGATAGGCGAGGATCGACGGCTGCGTGCTCAGCGCCTCGGCGCCGACCGCGTACCCCGTCGTCGAGATGCCAACGACGCCGATTCCGAACGTCGAACCCGCAGCGTCGTATTCGCCGAGCACGCCGAACGGCAACCGGATCGAGCTGTTGACGCTCGAGGCCGTCTCGCCTTGCAGCGCGCCGCCGCTCGCAGACGTCTGCAGAAACGCCTGGGCACCGCCGGACCCACTATTTTGTGTTACCGCTAAGCGCTCGCGTGCGACGGCTGCGGCCGATAGGGCGGCGGCGCATGCGAGGGTGAAAACGACGGGACGAGCCGATATCATCGCAAGTACTCCTTTGACTCTGAAGTTGTGGTCGCTCCGTCCGCCGCGTACGTTGGCGACGCCTGTCTCGAGCGGCCGGAGATTTGCCTCGCCGCCGCGACCGCGTGGCAGCGTTCGATAGCTATTTACTGCTTACCATCGGCCGAATCGTCGGCGGTGCGCCGCGTTTCGGCGGCGACCGACTCGCATCGTACGGAACGTTTGCGGCGATCGCGACCGTCGCGCTTCCACCGGCGAGTTCCGAATGTGCGGCGACGTTCGAACGGCCGCAGAACGGCACCCGCCGCGAAAACGAAGCGGCCCGGCGCGAACGCCGGACCGCTTCCCGAACCCCGCACTCCGTAGAGCGCCGGCAAGTTCTTGTTACAGCGCTATCGAGAGCGCCTCGCCCTTGGGCGTACCGATACCGGCGGCCTGATTGTACTGACTCGCGTTACACGTGTAGGCTATGTTGTTGCCGGACGTGCAAGGCGTGTAGTAGCTGTTGTAGCCGGTCTGCGAGAACAGGCTATACAGCGTGGGATTGAGCCAGCCGAGCTTCGATCCGTGCAGTTCGTCGGCTTCGACGAACAGCGCGACCGATGCGGGCGAGGACCACGACGTTCCGAGATAGCTCGCGAACGCGCCGCCCGTGTAGACCGCCACCGGGTCGAACGGGAGCGAGATGTCGGGCTGATTACGGCCCGAGGTGATCATGCCTGCGATGCCCTGTTGCCAGCTGGGTTCGGCTACGACCGTCGAGACGCCGCCGCCGCCTTCGCAGCTGCCGGAGCTCGAGCCGCACGAGGTGTTGCCGGCCGTGACCGTCTGCAGCACGCCCGCCGTCGTGTACGTGAAGTTCACGCCGCCGATCGAGCTGAAGTACGGGCCGCCTGCCGGAGCGCTGACGCCCTTGGCGTTATCGTTGGAGCCGCATTCGTTGCTGCCCGAGTCGCCCGACGAAGCCGAGAACTCGACGCCTTCCGATGCGCCCTGCTCCGCGATGGAATTGGTCGAGGATTCGAACGAGGGGTCGCTGGATTCGCATCCGCCGAACGAAGAGTTCACCGCGGCGGCCTTCCCATCGCTCAGTGCTTTGTTGTAGCCGTCTTCGATGGCTTGATCCGTGAGCGAGCCGATGTCGTAGACGATGATGTTCGCGCCCGGCGCGAGGCCGGAGATCGTCTGGACGTCGAGATCGGTTTCCGGGTCGTCGGCCGTGCCGCCGCCGTCGACCGCGGTGTTGGTGATCGTACCGGTCTGCGTCACGCCGGCCGCGGAGAGATACTTCGCAACGTAGCTCGTGTTTACGGCGTCGTCGATGATGACCGCGGCCGTGTAGCCGGCACCGTTACAGCCGTGCTGTACGGGATAGTCGAACGGCTTCGCGACGCCCGCGGCGAGCGTACCCGACGAGTTGCTCAGCGGGCCCGTCAACGCCGCAGCGTTATTACAGGTGCTGCCGCTCGAGGTCGGGGTAGCGGTAGGTGTGGTCGTCGGCGGAGCCGTCGGAGCCGTGGTCGGCGTTCCCGTCGGCTTCGGCGTCGGCGTCGGCGTGCCGGTGGGTCCCGTGGTCGGCTTCGGGGTCGGCGTCGGCGTGGCCGTCGGCGTCGGCGTCGCGGTGCCGCCGCTGAGCGTCAGCGCCGTGTTGTCGATGAAGAACGCGGTTTCGCGGCTGCCGGTCTGCTTCGACGTCCAGAGAATCGTCGCGGTCGTGCCGGCGAACGATGAGAGATTGACCGTTTCGGCGACGTACCCGCCTCCGGTCGTCGTCTTATTCGAGAACGTCTGTTCCGTCGTGCCGTTGACCGTAAGCGCCATCGTGTCGATCGCGCCCGCGGACGAGCGTTCGTTCGTGCCGACGAAGAGTTCGTACGTCAGGGTCGCGGTGCAACCCGCGGGAATGGCGACGGCCTGCTTGAGCGTGTCGGTCTCGGGCGACGAGTAGCCGTCCAAGTACGCGAACCAGCTGCCCGCATACGCATCGTTGCTGTCTTCGGTGATGACGCCGCTCGTCGTCGTCCAGCTCGTGTTGCCCGATTCGAATCCGGGATTGGCGAGCAGTTGTCCGGAGCACGCCGCATCGGTCGTGACGTTGCGCTTGCGCAGCGCGCCCTGAACGCCGGGCTTCGCATCGGGACTCACGACTTTCTCCGCGAGGTCGATGTGTTTGATCGGGCCGCCGCTCTGTTCCGCGACGGTGCGAACCATCACGAGATTGGTGAGCGACGCGGTGCGGACCAGCGACGCGATCGAAGTCGGCACGGTCGCCGCCTTGACGTTGGTGAACCGCTGGCCGTACTTGCCCTGGAGTACCGTGTGCATTTCGGTGCCGAAGAAGCGTTCGACCGTGGAGCTCGGCGCGCTCGCATCGACGATCGTGCGATTGGGGAATCGCTGGGTGATCGTGAAGCCCTCGCGCTGCAGCGCGACGATGACGGCTTCTTCTTGTTCGGCCGTCGGAGCGTAACGCTGGTTGAATTCTTCTTGCGTGAGGAAGTGGTGATACGAACCCGAGTTCGGGTTGCTCACGTCGTCGACGAGTTTGTCGAGCTCGGCCTGATTGTTATAGCGCAGCGTGAGACTCACCGAAACGGGCGACGACGCAGCGCGCCGGCCGGAATCGGAAAACGCCAGCGGCCCGAACATACGCGGAACCGAAATCATCGGCGTCGCCTGCGCGGTCGAGAAGTCCGCCGCGCGCGTCGATGCATCCGACGAGGCGTCGCCGCCCGAGGTCGCAGGCAAAAGCGACGAAGAATGGCCGCCGCCGCACGCGGTGAGGGATAACGTCAAACCGAGCGCCGATGCTATCGCGCGTGATGGTATTCGCATGTGCCTCCAGAGCGCGCCCCAAATTTTAGCTATGGTCCGTTACGGCATCGCGAATCGAACGAACGCCGATGTGCAAGCGGGGCGCTCGAGAGGGGGAGACGGGTTCGCTCGTGATGCAAAAAGTCGCCATGCGCGAGAGAAGCACGCCGCCGAAAGAACGGTATGGAACTCTTTACGCAGGGTTCTCGAGAGGCTAACAGTCACGAGTGCCCGCGTCAAGTCGAAACGCGCTCACATTTCTCGACAGATGCAAGCGGGATAACGCTCGCGCCGTCCAGACGCGCAGTAAACGATCTTCACAATTTCGCGCGTCGAAAAACGAAGTAGCGTCAGCCCCAGAGACGTCGTGCCGGATTGCCGGCGACGCTCGCTCCGTCGGGGACGTCCTTCGTGACGACGGCGTGTTCGGCGACGCGTGCGTTGGCGCCGATGCGTAGTGGCCGTCCGGGGACGCCGTTGATGGCGACCGCGCCCGCACCGAAGATCGTTCCGGCGCCGACGGTCACGTGGCCGGAGATCGACGCGCGCGCGCCGATGGTCGCGAACTCGCCGACGATCACGTCGTGACCGATCGATGCTTCGCGCATGATGAGCACGAAACGCTCGATCCGGCTGTTGGCCATGAGCGAAATCGGTTCGAAAACGACGACGCCCTCGTCGAAGCGCGCGTTGCGCGCGATCCAATTGCCGCTCGGCAGCGCGGACGCGAAAGCCGCGCCCATTGCTGCGAGCCGTGCGACGAGTTCGCGGCGCAGCCGCGGATCGTAAGCCGTCACGAGCACGGCCTTGCCGCCGCCGGCGCGGCGCCACGCTTCGAACGTTTCGATCGAATCGACGACGGACGGGCGCGGCGCGTTCACGGCGCGAAGGCGCGCGTGTGAATCGCGCGAGTCCGCCGATCGTCTTCTTCGGATCCTCGGGATATGCGGCCGCGCTGCGCGACGTGATGCGGCGTTCCGATACGCTCGTGCCGCTCTTCGACGTCGTTGCGTACATCGACGATTACCGCGGCGACCGCGGCGAGACGCTCGAAGGCAGTCCGATCATTTCGTTCGCGCGCTGGCAAGCCGAATTTCACGACGTGCCGTGTTTCGTGACCGTGGGCGATACCGCGGCGCGCCGCACGATCGCCGAGCGGTTGCGCGCGGCGGGAGCGACGTTTCCACCGATTTACGACCGGACCCAGATCGACGTTCCCGTCGGTGAGGGCACCTATGTCTCCGCCGGTTTGCGGCTCGGTGCCGGGTCGAGCGTCGGCTCTTTCGGCCACGTGCTGCCGTTCGCGATCGTCGATGCGGGCGTACGCATCGGAGATTTCGTAACGATCTGCCCGCGCGTTGCGATCACGGGTAGCGTCGTCGTGGAAGACGGAGCGTTTCTCGGCGCGGGCAGCCGCATCGAGGGCGGCGACGCCGAGCCGCTGCGCATCGGCCGCGGCGTTCGCGTCGCCGCCGGCGCCGTCGTGACCGAATCGGTCGGCGACGGCATGCGGGCGTACGGCGATCCCGCCCGCGTGATCGACAAGATGCACGTTATTCGTTAAGCCCCGTAGCGACGATGCCCGCGATCGTCTCGATCGCGCCCTCGTCGAGGTCGGCTGCGACGGGCAAGCCGAGGATTCGGCCGGCGGTATCGTCCGCAACCGGCGTCGCATCGCGCGCGACGTTCGCAAAGTGCTCGTGACCCGCAATGCCGCGGCCGTACCAGAAGCGCGATCCGATGCGCGCTGCGGTGAGCGCGCGCGCGACCGCGTTCGCACGTGCGGGCGAGCCGGCGTCGACGAGAACGTAGCAGCCCGAGATCGTCGGCGCCGTGTAGAACGCGGACGGGATGCCGAGCCGCGCGGCGGCGACGCGATAGGCCGCCGCGACGCGGGCGGCGCTCACGCGCTTCGCGCCGAGGGTGTCGAATTCGGCGAGCCCGACCGCCGCATGGTATTCGCTGAGTTTCCCGTTGAGTGCGGGAGCCGCGCAGTCGCGCGACCCGGCGAAGCCGAGATTGAGCGAGCGCGAGATCTTTAGCAACAGGCTCGGATCGGTGCAGATGACGGCGCCGCCCTCGCCCGTCGAAAAACTCTTTGTCGCGTGAAAGCTGAGCGCGACGGGCAGCGTTCCGAAGGCAGCCTTCGCCCGGCCCGTTTCGGAGAGCACGTCGAAGCTCGCAGCCGCATCGAAAATCACGGGCACGCCCGTACGTTCGCGGACGCGCTCCCACGGCGCCGCGCGGAACGCCCGGCCGAACGGCGCGACGCACACGACGACCCCCGCCCTCGCGAGCGCGGGATGCGCGAGAATTGCGTCCGGATCGAGCATCCAGGTGGCGGGCTCGACGTCGACGACGTAGGGTTCGTATCCGCACATCTCCGCCGCGAGCGCCGTTGCGACGAACGTGAACGACGGCATGATCGCGAGCGGCCGGGCCGCGGACGCACGTCCGGCGACGCCGTAGATGGCGGCGATCAATGCGCTCGTCCCGGAGTTCGCCGATACGGCGGCGCCCGCTAATCCGAACTGCCGGTCGAGGCGCGCTTCGAATTCGGCGACGAGCGGTCCGCGGTTGGTGTAGGTCCGGTTGTGATCGATCCGGCGCAAATACGGCTCGAGCTGATCGTAGGTGGGCAGACGCGGGCGCATGACCGGCAAGACTTCGTTTGCCGCTAAAGGATCGTAGGTCGCCGGGCCGGGCAGCTGCGCGCTCAAGCCGCCGAGATTCGTCGTCATACGGCGATGTCCGGTCGGCTCATCGCGCCGTCCATCGTCGCAAGAACGCATCGAAGGCCGCGGGTTCGACTGCGTAGTCCGCAAAATGCGTGTAGCCGAAATTCGGAAAACCCGAATACACGTGCGGGTCGACGACGATGCCCGTGACGATCGTGACGTCGATTCCGGCGGCGTCGAGGGGCGCAGTATAGTTCGCGAGCTGTGCGACGAATGGATGATCGAGAATCGCGAGCTTCGTTCCGGCCGGACGATAGAAGTTCAAGAACATCGCCGAACCCTCCGGACCCGCCACATAGCGCGCTTCGCGTACGGTCGCGACTTGATCGGCGAACGAGAGCTCGTCCGGGTGAACGATCGCGAAGCCGTGTTCGCGCGCGATTGCCTCGATTTCCGGTGCGTTGACAAGTTTTCGCCGTAGCGACGGTTGCCGTGCGAGATAGACGCGTTCGCCTCGGCCCGTGCCGCGCGCGGGGGCGCCGCGCAACGAGGCGACGATCGGCAGCCAGCGCTCGGGCGGCGTCGCGATGAAGCTCCAGCCGAAGCCGTCGCCCGGTACGGGCAGATATGGAACGTAGAACGGCGTCGCCGCATACCACGCTCGCCCGACCGCAATCGTCTCGCCGCGGTCGACGCGCACGAGCGGCATCGCGCGATCGCCGATGGCGAGCGCGAGCGCATCGAAGTGCGTCTGCGGCATATCGCGGTCGACGAGCACCGGCATGTCCGGCAGCCCGCCTAGGTCGAGCGCGGCGACGAAGCGAGGAATCTGATGCCAGAGCCAGTGGCCGAACGCTTCGGCGTGCGGGCCCAGCAGCGACACGAACGCCTCGTCGACGGCGCGCGTGCGATCGGGCTCGGGTTCGAAGACGTATGCCGTCTCGCCGCGCACTGCGAAGATCGCCGAGTCGAGCTCGCATAGGTCGTGCGCGCGCGATCGTTCGTCGTCTTGGAATTCGCCGAGCGCGAGGCCGCCCGTCCGCACGAGATACGATGCGCCCGCGACGCGAGCGTCGCCGAGACATGCGAGAAACAGCGTCCGCGAGACGCCGGTAAAGTCGCTCGCATCGTTCGGGCCGTAGACGCGCGAGGCGCGCGTGACGAACGCCTCGCCGGCCGCGGCGAGTTCGCGATATGCGATGCCGTGCTCGCGCGCGTAATCGCGCACGCCGAGCAGGGGCAGCGCGCGCAGGCTCCGGTCGCCGAGATCGTAGGCTTGCAAAAACGCGCGAGCGCCGGCGTCGATGTCCGAGCGCTCGGCGAGCACGCGTTTGTAGTGGAGCACTTCATACGCCGACGTCCACGGCGGTGCGGGCGGAACATCTTCCATCATGGACCTTGCCGGTGCTCCGACGCGATCCGGACGTAACCTTTAGAATCCGTACGGCGGCGGGCACCGTTCGCCGCGCGAGCGCACGCAGCCCAATGAAGAGTATTCCCGGGTAAGATCCGATAAGTTCAATGCTTTAGCTATTGGCAGCCGGCCGCCGGTACGCGCGTCTTGCCGATGGGAACGCTCACGCGTAGCGTCGCGTTCTGCGGCGGTCCGTAGCGATCGATGCTGCTGAGGTAACGCTGCTTCGTGACGTTGTCGGCGATCAGCGCGAAGGTGGTGCCCGATCGTGTCGTCGCGTGAACGGTCGCTCCGAAGAGCAGCGCGGCGCCGAGCGGTTGCGCCTGCACGTCGTCGGCATACGTCTGTCCCACGTACGACGCGTCGACGCCGTAGCCGAAGCCGCCGCGTCCGAGCGAATCGATGCCCAGATCTGCGATCGATTGCGGAACGTACGCGAGCGTCTTTCCGAGCGTCGCCGCCGGACCGGAGGTCACGGTCGCACGCTGCGTCGTTCCCGAAAGACGCACTCGCGTACACGTCGAGAGCGGCGCCGTATACGACAGCGTCTGGGAATCGGTTTGCGTATGAGAAAAATTCTCGCGCATCATGAGCGTCGGCGAGATCGTTTCGAACGCGATCGCATCGTGCACGTGCGTTTCGATGACGTCGAACGCGAGCCTCCCCGCGCCTAGGAGATAGTCGGCGCCCGCGCTCTGCGTCGTGCTGCGTTCGGGCACGAGATTCGGATTGGGCGCTTCGAAGATCTTGCCGACGTTGAAGCCGCGCACGAGCTCGTTGAGATACGGACCGCGAAAGCCGCCGCCCGCGGACGCGCGTAGCGCGAGCTTCGAGCCGACGTCGTAACGCGCGGCGACGCGCGGCGAGATCGCGCCCTCGGCGTGTCCGGCTACCGTCGTCGATGCGGGCGCGGGCGTAGCCGCGATCGACTGCACGAGATCGTCGTAGCGCAGTCGGTCGGCGCGCGCTCCGGCGCTGAGATCGAAGCGCGGCCGGCGCAGCTCGCCCTGTACTGCGATGCCCTGCGTGGTTTCGACGCCGGTGCCAAGGGCTTGAAAGATGCCGCCGGAACCGTCTTGCAGCGACGTTCCTGCGACGCGCTTCTCGTCGATTCGCAGCTGCAGGTTCGCCGGACCGTCGCCGAGCGAGAACGCGGTCGTGAACCCTTGTTCGTGCGTCGGCACGTGCTGGTCGTAACGCAGCACGCCGGGTTTTGCCGGAAAGGTGTCGCTGAGGTTCTCGACCGTCGTGTCGCGCGCGTAGTACGTGATCCGCGCGAACGCGTCGCCGAGCGTCCGCGCGATCCCGAGGGAGCCTTGACGGAAACTGCGGTCGAACGTGTAGTTCGAGCGTCCCTCGTACTGATGATCGGAGTCGCCGTCGACGAGGCCCTGCACGCTCGTTTTGGCGTCGTCGTAGCGCAGCCGCGCCGCGAACGTCCCGCTCGTGCTCTTCGCGTCCTGATCGATCTTTGTCGTGTAGCCGGGCGCGAGATCGGCGTAGGCCAGACGCGCCGACGTCCCCTCGAGCGACCCGGAGAGGTTCGGCCCGAGGGGGCCGCGCACCGCGAGGTGCATGCCCGCGTCGTCGTTCGTGCCGCCGTCTACGGCGACCGTGCCGTCGGCTTGCTGCGCGTGCGCGACCGGACCGAACGTGGTGACGTCGAGGACGCCGCCGATGGCGCCCGAGCCGTAGAGCGACGAACCCGCACCGCGCAGTAGCTCGGCGCGAGCGATCGTGCTCGCGGGAAAGGCCTGCCAGTCGACTTGGCCGCCGAAGCCGTCCTGCGCTGGCAGGCCGTCGACGAAGACCGCACCGCGGTCGTTGCCCGCGCCTGCAAACGAGATGCGCGACAACCCGTAGTTCGAAAACGCGCTGTTGCTGCGAGCCCGGTCGAAACCGGGCAGTTCGCGCAGCAGCCGGTCCGACGTCGCGGCCGGAGCCGAAGCGATCGTGGCCGAGTCGAGCACCGACGTCGCGAGCGGCGAATCGTGGAGCGTGGAACGCGAACCCGTGCCGACGCTGACCGTTCCGATCGTCGGCAATTCGCGCACGAGCGTGACAACGACCCTCCCGCCGCTCACGGCGACGCGTACCGCGCGATAGCCGGGCAGTGTGACGACGGCCGCCGATGCCGAAAATCCCTCATCGGGAGAAGCGCAAGGATTTGCCGGAACGCGATCGCGTGCGCCGCTACGATCGACGAATTCGATCGTGGCGCCGCTCAGCGGCTTTGCGTTCTCATCGGCAACGCAGACGATGGGTATCGGCATCGACATATGCCGCGAGCGGTTCACGCCGTGCGAAACGACCCCTTGAAGCCGCGGCGGTCTACGAGGCGTTTGCGAAACGGGCGAGGCCGAACGTGATGCCGTCCTCGGCGAGTGCGACGAGAACGTCGGGCAGCGCCAGTTCGGACGTGAGACACTTGCGCGCGTTGTAGCCGAGGACGGTTCCGGCGATCGCGCCGATGCCCCCGAGCAGCGCGCCCGCGGTCGCGTTCTCGCCGGCGCGCTTGGCCAGCAGCGATCCGCAGAGGGCGCCCGTCAGCGCGCGGCCGCCGAGGACGACCGGCTGCGTGCGCGGCGGCGCGAATGGCAATTTATCGCCAACAAGTTCGCCCGCCGCGAGCGTTCCGGCGAGGCCGGTCCAGGGGCTGCGATTCGCTGCGAGCGTCACGGCGAGCGGTAAGAGCGAACGCAAGCCGCTCGCGAATCCCGCGAGGGCGCTGGCGGGTGCCGATGTCAGTGTCATGGGCTGCACGTACCCATCCGGCCGCCGCCGCGGCAAGCGCTTCGGGGACGCGCGTTTACGGGTGGCGGTTAACCGACTGGCTAACGAGACCGCGTGCCAGCCCCCCGAAACGCGACCGACATGCTGGATATCCAGCCACCGCGGGAGCTCCTCCCGTTCTACGACGAGCTGTACGATCCGAGCGGCGAGCCCCGGCCGCATTACGCTGCCCTCGCGGCGAATCTCAAGCGTCTGGGCCGCGACGACATTCTCGCGCGCGTCGCCGCGATCAACACCGTTTTGCTACAACGCGGCGTGACGTTTACGGTGTATGCGGATTCGGCCGGCACGGAGCGCGTGTTTCCCTTCGACGTGATCCCGCGTATCATCACCGCTTCGGAGTGGTCTTTGGTGACCAGCGGCATCGCGCAGCGCGTGCGCGCGATCAACGCGTTCATCTACGACGTCTACCACAACGAGCGCATCCTGCGCGAAGGCCGGATCCCGCGCGAACTCGTCTACTCGTCGAAGAATTACAATCGCGAGATGATCGGCGTCGACGTGGCGCGCGACATCTACATCCACGTCACCGGCACCGATCTCATCCGCGACGAACACGGCGAATTTCTCGTTTTGGAAGACAACTGCCGAACGCCGTCGGGCATTTCGTACGTGCTCGAAAATCGCGACGTGCTCAAACGGACGCTGCCCGATCTCTTCCGCGAGTATGCCGTCGATCCGGTCGACGACTATCCCGCGCGTCTGCTCGACGTACTGCGCTTCGCCGCGCCGCGCGGCAGCGCGCAGCCCAACGTCGTCGTGCTCACGCCCGGTATTTACAACTCGGCGTACTTCGAACACACGCTGCTCGCGCGACGGATGGGCGTCGAACTCGTCGAGGGCCGCGATCTCGTCGTCGTCGACAATTACGTCTACCTCAAGACGACGCACGGCCTCGAAAAAGTCGACGTGATCTATCGCCGCATCGACGACGACTATCTCGACCCGCTTTACTTCATGCCCGATTCGACGCTCGGCGTGACGGGGCTCATGAACGCCTATCGCTCCGGCAACGTCTCGCTCGCGAACGCCATCGGCTCGGGCGTCGGCGACGACAAGGCGGTCTATCGCTACGTTCCGGAGATGATCCGGTTCTATCTCGACGAGGAGCCGATCCTCAACAACGTGCCGACCTACGACTGCACCGATCCGAAGCACCGGCAACACGTGCTCGGCAATCTCGACAAACTCGTCGTCAAGAACACGAACGCATCGGGCGGGTACGGTATGCTGATGGGCCCGTTCGCGAGCGCGCAAGAGCGCGAACATTTCCGCGATCTGGTCGAGGCCAACCCGCGCGATTTCATCGCGCAGCCGGTCGTGAACATCTCGGCTTCGCCGACGCTCGTCGACGGATCGCTCGCATCGCGGCACGTCGATCTGCGGCCGTTCGCGCTT
>CAZZUZ010000019.1:0-15570 GCA_964657315.1 Vulcanimicrobiota bacterium | reverse complement strand
ACGCTGCTGCAAGACGGTCCGGAACTCTTGCGCAACGAGGATCCCGACATCGGCGAAGCGGTGCGCAAGACGCTGGTCGCGGACGGAGTCGACGTCGTCTGCGATGCATCGATCGAAGCGTGCGCGCGCGACGGCGAACTCCGCCGGCTGCGCGTCCAGACACCTGACGGCGCGCGCCAGTTCGAAGCCGAGGGCGTGATGCTCGCGAGCGGCCGCATACCGAATATCGCCTCGCTGGATCTCGGCGCCGCCGGCGTCGCAATCTCCGAGTCGGGCGGCATCGCGGTCGACCCGTACTTGCAGTCGTCGAACCCACGCGTCTATGCGGCGGGCGACGTGCTCGGCCGGCGCTGTCTCGTGCACGTCGCCGTGTACGCGGGCGGTATCGCCGCGCGCAACGCGTTCGCGCAGACGTGCGAAGCGGTCGATTTCGCACGCTTCGAAGCGCACGCGGTCTACGTGCAGCCGCAGATCGCCGTCGCGGGCCTGACCGAACGGGACGCCCGCGAACGCGGCGTCACCGTGCGCGTCCGGCGCCATCCGTTCGGCGAACTCGGCAAGGCGGTGGTCTCCGATGAGGTGACGGGCTACGTGAAGATGCTCGCGGACGACGGCGACCGCATTCGCGGCATCGCGATCTTCGGCGACGATGCGGTCGAACTCGCGGGCGAAGCGATCGCCGTCATCGACCGGAACACGACGCTGAGCGAACTGATCGCGATGCCACACCTCCATCCGACGATGAGCGAGATCTTCGTGAGAACCGCCGAAGAGTTCGCGCCTGCGCGCGCCTCATGCGCCTAGAGCATCGCGGCGGTTGCGTTGAAGATCGTATCGTCGAGTTGGGCGACGCGTTCGAGCTTCGCTTGCGCTTCGGGCACGTCGTAGCGAAACATGTAACGCGCCGCCACGACTTTGCCCGCGTGGAAGTCGTCGCCGCCCTTGGCCTCGGCGATGCGGCCCATGACGAGCCAGCGCCACGCGACGACGAGCGTGCCGAACGCATCGAGATAGTCCGTGGCTTCGGCGAGCGCGCGATCGGGATCGAGCGTCACTTGAGCGTCGAGCAGCGTTTTCGTAACGCGTTCGAGTTGCGCGAGAGCTTCGCGCAGACGCTTCTCTTCGTTTGCGAAAGCGGGTGACGCGTTCTTGTCGAGATCGGCGCGCACGACGCGTAGGAACGTCGAGAACAGCTCGCCGTCCTGCAGACGCACTTTGCGTCCGAGCAGGTCGAGGCCCTGAATGCCCGTCGTGCCTTCGTGGATCGGGTTGAGGCGCTGATCGCGGAAGTGCCGTTCGACGGGATATTCCGGCGAATAGCCGTAGCCGCCGAGGATCTGGATCGCGAGCGACGTCGATTCGACGCCGCGTTCCGACGGCCACGTCTTCGCGATCGGCGTGAGCAGATCGAGCAGCAGCGACGATTCTTTGCGTTCGGCGTCGTCCGTGCTCGCGTGCGCGAGATCGAACAGCTTCGCGCAGAAGAGCACGAGCGCGAGCGAACCCTCGGCGAGCGCCTTCTGGCGCAGCAGCATACGGCGCACGTCGGCGTGTTCGACGATCGGCACCGGCGGCGCGAGCGGATCCTTGTTCGAAGCGAGACGGCCCTGCGGACGATCCTTCGCGTACTCGAGCGAATACTCGTACGCGGCGATGCTCGACGAGGCGGCCCACGCGCCGATGCCGATGCGCGCTTCGTTCATCATGTGGAACATCTCGCGCATACCGTCGTGCGCTTTGCCGACGAGATAGCCGACGCACTCGCCCGAATCGCCGAGCGTGAGCACCGTATTGATGATGCCGCGCTGGCCGAGCTTGTGATTGATGCCCGTGACGTTGACGCCGTTGCGCTTGCCGATCGAGCCGTCTTCGTCGACCAGAAACTTCGGCACGATGAAGAGCGAGATGCCTTTGACGCCGGGGGGCGCGTCGGGCAGCTTCGCGAGCACGAGGTTCACGATATTCTCGGAGAGGTCGTGCTCGGCGCCCGAGATCCACATTTTATTTCCGCTGAGGCGATACGATCCGTCGCCCGCGGGCCACGCTTTGGTCGCGACGTCGGCGAGCGACGAACCGGCCTGCGGTTCCGAGAGCGCCATCGTTCCGAAGAAGCGCCCTTCGACCATCGGTTTCATCCACGTTTCGCGCTGCTCGTCGTTCGCGAATTCGGCGAGCAGATGCGCCGCGCCGATCGTGAGGAACGTGTAGCCGTTGGCGGAGCCGTTGCTCGCCGAGAAGACGAGGCTCGCGGCGTTCGCGAAGGTCGCGGGCAGTTGCAGTCCACCGTCCTTCGATGCGAAGCCCATGCCCATGAAGCCCGCCTCGACGAATGCGTCGGTCGCGGCTTTGAGATAGGGCGGCGTCGCGACGGCGTTGCCTTCGAGCTTGTACTCGAACGCATCGAGCGCGGACGCGGTCGGCGCGTAGTAGTCGCCCGCGATATCGTAGGCGGTGTCGAGAATCGAATCGAGCGTAGCCCGATCGTGTTCTTCGAACTGCGGCAGCGCGAGTAGCCGGTCGACGTCGAGGACGTCGTAGAGCTGGAAGTCGATCTCGGCGCGGCGCGGGGCGAGCTGGTTTTTGGTCGCGAGCATCTCCGGAGATTCGGCCCGCCCGCCTCCGGCACCGCCCGCCGCAACCCGGTCTCGTCGCGAAGGTCTGAACCCCGTTTCTGAAAAGGAACCGGTCATGCAGCATTTCGATTCCGGGCCGCGCATGAGCGCGGTGGTCACGCACAACGGCTTCGCGTTTCTGGCGGGACAGCTCGACGAGTCCGCGGACAACGTGCCCGATCAGACGCGTGTCGTGCTGGCGAAGATCGATGCGCTGCTCTCGAAAGCCGGCACGGATAAGAGCCGCATCGTGAGCGCGACGGTATGGCTCGCAGACATCGCGTCCTTCGACGAATTCAATCCGGTTTGGGAAGCGTGGGTCGCGCATCCGGCGCCCGCTCGTGCGACCGTCGAGAGTAAACTCGCGCGTAAGAAGGCGCTCATCGAGATTTCCATCATCGCGGCGCTGGCGGAGTAGCGCGCTTGCATATCGGAATCGTCGGTGCGGGCCCGGCAGGCGCCGCGGCGGCGATCGCGCTCGCCCGCGGCGGCGCGCACGTGTCGCTCTTCGAGAAGGCGCGCTGGCCGCGGGAAAAGACGTGCGGCGACGGGCTCACACCCGACGGCATCGCGGCGCTCGAATCGCTCGGCGTCACGCTGCCCGCCGGCGCGCCGCAATGCCCCGACGCGACGGTCGTCTCGCCGCGCGGAGCGCGCGCGGTCGGCCGCTGGAACGGAACGGCGACGATCGTTCCGCGCATAGCACTCGATGCGGCGATCGTCGCGCGCGCGATCGAATGCGGCGTCGCCTTCTTCGATGCGACGCCGGTGCGCGAGGTGCTGCCGGGCGGCACGCTGCGCACCGATGCGGGAACGCAAACGTTCGATGCGATCCTGCTCGCCGAAGGCGCGACCGGGGGCCTGGGCACGGCACTCGGATTCGGAGAATTCGCCGAACGTCAGGTAGCTATTCGTGGCTATGCAGACGCAAACGTCGCACTGCGGCCGACGTACAACGTGGCGTACGACAAAGCGTTCGCGCCCGGATACGGCTGGATCTTTCCCGTCTCGGGAACGCGCGCGAACGTCGGCGTGTGCGTGCCGGAGCGCACCGCTCGGCGGGCGGGCGGCCCGCGTGCGCTCTTGCAAGCATGGCTCGCAAAAGAGGGAGACGCGCGCGCCTGGTTCGGCGGCGTCGCTCTCGACGACGTGCGCGGCGGCGTCATTCCGACGGGCCGGCCGCGGCGGACGAACGGCCGCGTACGCGCGATCGGCGACGCCGCAGGCGTGGCCGACCCGCTTTCGGCCGAAGGCATCTCGCAGGCGATCGCGACCGGCGTCGCCGCCGCGCGAACGCTGCTCGGCGAGAACGGCGCCTACGAGCAGTCGCTGCGCGATCACGATCGCAACGCGCGGGAAGCGCGGCGCCTGCGAACGCTCTTCGCGTTCACGCTCGATCCGATGATCGCCCTTGCCGCGAAGCGCCCCGCGCTCGCCGACCATCTCGTCGCCTCGGGCTTCACGCTCAAGACCGACGGTCACTGGTTTCACGGCGTGCGCGGCGCGCTGCTGCGAAAGCGGTTCGTTCGTTAACGTATCGAACCCGTCACGCGCTATGGCCGAAGAGCAGAGCCACGTCCGCGTCCCGCAACTGCAAACCGAACGGCTCGTGTTGCGCGCGCATCGCGTCGACGATTTCGAAGGCTGTCGCGCGATGTGGTCGGACCCGGCCGTCGTGCGCTTCATCGGCGGCAAGCCATCGACGTCGCAGCAAACGTGGTCGCGCATGCTCGCCTATGCGGGTCACTGGTCGCTGCTCGACTTTGGTTATTGGGCGATCGCCGATCGCGAGACGGACGAATACGTCGGCGAGATCGGCTTCGCCGACTTCAAGCGCGGCATCTCGCCGAGCCTCGACGGCATACCCGAACTCGGCTGGGCGCTACAGACGGCGTTCTCCGGCCACGGACTCGCGACCGAGGCGGCTCGCGCCGCGTGCGCGTGGGGCGACGCGAACTTCGCGCACGCGCGCACGGTGTGTTTGATCGACGAAGACAATCTGGCATCGATGCGCGTCGCGGCAAAATGCGGCTATGCCGCGTTCGACCAAACCATCATCGGCGATGCGCGCTGCTTCCTCTTGGCCCGGGCGCGCGGAGCGTGACGGCCGCGATTCCGGCCGCCCGCAAGCGGCTCGTTCTGTCGATCCTCTGGATCGCGTTCTTCACGGCCTACCTCGACCGCACCAACATCAGCATCGCCGGACCGACGCTGATGAAATCGCTCTCGCTCGCGCCCGATCAGTTCGGCTACGTGCTCGCCGCGTTTACGGCGGGATACGCGCTCATGCAGATCCCGGGCGGCTTCCTCGCCGACCGCTTCGGTGCGAAGCCGATGCTCGTGATCGCGCTCGTCATCTGGTCCGCATTTACGGGCCTCACCGGCCTGGCCGCATCGCTCGGCGCGCTGATCGTGGTGCGCTTCTTCTTCGGCATCGGCGAAGGCATCGAGAACGGCGCGCATTTCAAAGCACTCGCCGATACGTTCGGATCGCGCGAGCGCTCGTCTGCCAGCGGCATCTTCCATACCGCGCTCGCGCTCGGCCCGGCGCTCGTGGCGCCGGTCGCCGCGCTGATCCTCGCGCGCGCGGGCTGGCAGGCGCTCTTCTTCTGGTTCACGATTCCGGGCGTCGTCGTCGCACTGATCGTGGCTGCGTTCTTTCCGCAGACGCAGCGCGCGCAAGCCCCGGCGGGACGTTCGAAAGCGTTCGGCACGGCGCTGCGGCAGCCCGGAGCGCTCTCGGCCTTCTTCGCCTATCTGCTCTTCAACGTCGCGTTCTGGGGGTTTCTCGGATGGATGCCGACGTATCTCTCGGCATCGCGACACATCGAACTCAAGGCGCTCGGCGTACTCGCTTCGGTACCGTACTTTTTCGGATTTGCCGGATTGCTCGCACTCGGTTTCCTCGCCCGCGGTCCGCTCTACGACCGGCGTCCGCTCGTGGTCGCCGCGAGCTACGTCCTTGCAGGTGCGGGTCTGTTCGTCGCCTTTCGCGCCGACGGCGTTCCGGAATGCATCGCGGGACTCTCACTCGCGGCGTTCTTTCTGTACGGCACGTTCGGACCGTTCTGGGCGATCGTGCTCGACAGCGTACCGGAAAACATTCGCGGCGCGTTCTCGACCTTCGTCAATTTCGGCGGCCAGATCGGCGGCTTCTTCGCACCGATCGTCGTCGGCAAGATCGTCGCGACGACCCATTCGTATTCGGGCGGATTCGTATTCATGATCGTCGCGGTCGTCCTCGCCGCGTTCGCGATCTCGTCAGCGCGACGGACGGCGTAAGCAGCGATGCGCGCGAGCGCGTTTGCGCCCGATCTCCGGTTCGACGCCGTCTTCGAGCCAGAGCGCGAGCGCGTCGATGCTGCGCGCGGTCTCGCGGCCGAAGAACGGCTTGAAGACGAGGTCGAGCACGCGCCCGAGCGGACCGAATCGCGTCGCGTATTCGAAATACGAGATGAAACGAAATCCGTCGTCCATCGGGATGTATCGCCAATAGCCCGTGCCGCTTTCGATGAGCGACAAGCCGCCGTCGGAATAGAACGCGATCTTGGTCGTACGGGAGCCGTTCTCGCTGCTCACCGCACCCGTCTTCTCGACCACGCCGCTGACGCGCAGGCCCAAGGGCAGTTTTCGAACGTACCGGTCGCGTTCGGGGCCGTCGAGCGTGCGCGGCAGATAGACGATCTGCGAGAAACGCGCGTCCCAGCGCACGTGCGCGGGTGCGGATTGCGTACGATTCCAGAGCCGCTCGAAGTCGGTCCGTATCCAGCGCTCGACGTAGATGCCCCGCACGAAGCGTCGTTTACGCCGTCATCCGCAAAACGACCCGCGCGTGACTGCCGCCGTGCGTTCTGAGCTGTACGGAGAATTCTTCGGCGAGCTGCGAAACGATGAAGAGTCCGCGTCCGCGTTCGCTGAGCAAATCGTGCGGCAAGCGCGGAAAGTGTTGGAAGCCCGCGCCGCGATCGAGCACGTTGAGCACCGGGTTGATGGCCTGCAGGTCGAGTGCGACTTCGACGATTCCGCGCGCGTGCCGCACGACGTTGCCGAGTAGCTCGGCGAAGATCGTCTCCGCAAAAGTGATCGCGTTTTCGGGCATTTGATGCCGGCGCAGCCGTTCGCGAAACGATCGCTGCGCCGCGCGGCCACTATCCGCATCGCCCGCATCGAAGGTAACCCGCTTCAGCCGCGAGCCCGGTTTGTCGGCTTGCTGACAAATGGTAACCAGGGCGACGTCGTCGGACGCTTGCGGGGCGCGCATCGCCTCCGCGAGCAGCGACGCGGGAGCCGGATCCGCGAACGAGAGCGCGCGCGTCGCGGCCAGGAGCTTGGCTTCGCCCGCAACCGGATCTCGCTCGGCTTCGGTAACGCCGTCGGTATAGAGCACGAGCATCGAGCCGGCGGGAAAGGCGATCGTCGTCGACGAGCGCGGCAAGCGAATCGACGTTCCCAGCAGCAGGCCGCCGGCTGCGAGCGTCTCGACGTTTCCTTGCGGATCGCGCAGCAGCGGCGGCGGATGACCGGCGCTCGAATACGTGATTTCCTCGGTGACGAGATCGACGACGCCGACGAAGCAGCTCAGTTGCCGGTACACTTCGTCCGCGAGCAGCGTGCGCTCCGCGGCGTCGAGCATCAGTGCGGGATCGGAATGTACGTTCGCGACCGCGCGCAGTACTTGACGCATCTGCGACATCGTCACGGCCGCATCGATGCCCGAGCCCGACACGTCGCCGATGGTGAGGACGACACGACCGTCCGGCAGACGCAACACGTCGTACCAATCGCCGCCGACGCGCGCGGCGTCGTCCGCCGGGCGATACACCGCGTCGAGCCGCAATCCGCCGAGCAACGGGAGATCGCGCGGGACCGCACCGTCTTGTAAACGTTGCGCGATGAGCCGTTCGTGTTCGTAGAGATCGGAGAGCCGTGCCGCCCGCAGCGACAGCTCGCGCGTTCGTAAGAGCGATTGCACGCGCGCCACGAGTTCGAGCCGCTCGACGGGCCGAAAGAGGACGTCGTCGACGACTTCCCAGATACCGCCGCTTCGTAGATCCGGCGCGCGGCGATCGGCGAGTAAGAGCACCGGCAGATAGGCGGGTTCGTATGACCTGCGCAAGCGCGCGAGCACACGTCGATGCTTGCCGACCGAGATACCGTCCACGATGCAGAGATCGAACGGCCCCTGATCGCGCACGGCCCCTCCGTCCGTATCGGCGACGACCTCGTCGTCGAAATGCGTGCCGACGTCGTACCGATCCGCGAGCGTTTCGCTCAGAAGCCGCCGGTTCTCGGGATTCGCGAGCAAGACAACGATGCGGGGCCGGCGGCTAGGTATCGTCAGCGCCGTCACGTGACGTCGGCACCGCGGCGAACAGCGACGTGAGCGGAAGCCGATCGCCGATTTCGACGCCTCGCTCGCCGATCGTGAACGAAAAGACGCCCTTCTCGAAGTTGGAGAGGCGTTTCTTGAGGACGCCGATCGCTCGACCGAGTTCGCTGCCCTTCGCGGATTGACGTTCCACGTACCGCAGGAAGAGCACGTTATCGGCGAGGTAGCTGATGCCGATTCCCGTCGCGCGGAACGTGGTGAGATCTTGGAGTTCGTCGATGAGAAACGTATTGACGCCGACGTTCTGCAGGTAACGTCCGAGCGCGTGAAGCCGTTCGATGAGATCGCCGCCTTCGATCGTCATCCGATATCCGCTGACGCTATCGATCATCACCGCGGTCGCGCCGCGATTCTCGACCTCGTCACGTACGACCGAGGCGAACTCGTCGGGCCCGTAACGCAGCGGCTCGATCGCGCGGATCTCGAGCAGACCTTCCGAAATGAGAGCGTCGATTTCGAGACCGAGTTGCTCCGAGCGCGTCTTGACCGTTTCGACGCGTTCGTCGAACGTAAATGCGACCGCGCGTCTTCCGCTACGAGCGATACGTGCGAGCACTTCGATACCGAGCGTCGTCTTGCCGACGCCCGTCGGCCCGCTAATCAGCGTGATCGTACCGTCTTCGAGACCGCCGCCGAGCATCTTATCGAGCATCGGAATGTCGGTGCGAAACGCCTTGCCCGTGTGCGGCCGGTCGTAGCGCTCCGGGAGCAGTCGCGGAAACACGCGAGCGCCGCCCTCGCCGAGCATCAACCCATGGCGGCCGTTGCGGAACGCCGAGCCCCGAAACTTCGTCACGCCGAGCGACCAGTGCCGATTCATCAGTTCGAGTTCGATGACGCCGTCGACGATAAAACGTAATTCGTCGTCCGGCGTGCTGACCGTCGATTCCGACGTTACGACGACCGTCGCGCCGCCTTTCGAGAGGAAGCGCAGAAACGAGAGGGCTTGGCGGCGGAACTGAAAAGCATCGTTCGTGAGAAAGCGCAGGCTCGTCATCGAGTCGACGAAGACGCGCCGCGGTTTGAATTCTTGAATCGACTCGACGATTTTCGCCGTCGTCGGCTCGCGTTCGACTTCGCTCGCGGAGAAGAGATCGTACACCTCACCGCGCGCGAAGACGTCGGCGTCCGGGGAGAGGTCGATGATGCGGATGCCTTCCACGGCGAATCCGCTCGAGAGCGCGTTTTCGCGTAGCATCTCTTCGGGCTCCGCGAACGTGACGTACAGCGCATCGGCCGGATCGCCGCTCAGCAGGAAGTGCCAACCGATCGTGGTCTTGCCGGTTCCCGGCGCTCCGCTCAGGAGATAGGTCCCTCCCGAGACATATCCGCCACCCAAAATCTCATCGAAGCCGGAAATGCCGGTCGAGATCCGTTCCCTACGCATGTCGGCTCCCTTTACCCGTTTCCGCGGTACCGAGGACAACGAACGCGCGGCCGGTTCGGCGCCCGACCTTCGGCGCCACGGCAAGATTGCGGAACATTACCTAAGGTTAATGCGCGGCGCCTAGACTTTCATGCATGAGCGACAGCGTGAATGCGATTTCCGGCGACGAGACGATCGCCGTCGAGCTGGATTTCGAGAAGATGACGTGGTCTTCGTCGGCCGACGAGCCGCTGGGCGAATTCCCATTCGTCGCCGCGTTCGATGGCAAGCGCTACGAGATCTACTCGGACGGCACGTTCGACGAGGTCGAGCCCGACTCGTAGCCGGTCACGCGCCGGAGGCCGGCGTCGCACGGGGTCTGCTGCAATGGATCTTCCGGCTGAATCGTGACCTTCGCCGAACGGCTCTTGCCGACGCGAATTTGCAGTCCACTGTTTTCATTATGCTTGCGCCGTGGGCATGGCCCAAAGTTCGGAAATTGAGGAACGCCGCGGGCGCGTTACCATGAACGCTACATTGTCGGCAATATCTCCCGGCTCCAGCCGCTCAGCTATGTCGGTGGAGGCGGCGAGCTCGATTTTGACCGCGTCACTGTTGTGCGATACGAGCTCGGATCGACGGCGCCGGGCTCGAGCACTCCGACTCTAACGTCCTTCTTGCTGATCTCTTGGCGTAGCGCCTCGCTGAACCCGTTCACTCCGAACTTCGTCATGGTATAGACGCCGAAGTTCGCCCACGCGCCCCGGCCTGCGATCGACGAAATGTTCACGATGTCGGCAACGCGACGCAGCTTATCGTCAGCGGCAACCAGCAAGAGGGACAACGCTGCATCGGTCATGTAGAGCAGGCCCTTTTGATTGACCGCGATCATTCGTTCCCATTCGTCGACGTCGGCTCCAACGATGGGGCCGAGCAGCATCAGGCCTGCATTGTTTATGAGAATGTCGAGACGTCCGAATCGGTCAACCACGGCCTGTACCGCCGCAGCCGCTTGAGCACGCTCGGCAATATCGGCAGCGTCCGCAATCGCACTTCCGCCGGTATCTTCGATCGTCGATACGAGCGCGTCGAGGCGGTCTTTGCGTCGGGCTACCGCGCCTATCGCGGCACCGTGTTCGGCGAGGCGGCGGGCAACTGAATCGCCGATGCCGCTGCTGGCCCCCGTGACGATCGCTACAGTGCCTGAAAGCGATGATGCGTTCATCGAACTACCCTTCGACAACCAGCATTTGCTGCTGATTCATTCGCCGACCATGCACCTGAAGTCCGAGAAGCGCGTCGTCGATCTCATCCAGATCGGTTTGCGTTAAGACGATGTCTACGGCTGCGACGTTCTCGCGTAAGTGCGCAAGCTTCCCGGTACCCGGAATCGGGACGATGAACGATTTGCGGGCGAGAAGCCATGCCAGCGAAAGCTGTCCCGCGGTCGAACCTTTCTTCTCGGCGAGACGCGTAATTCGCTCGACGAACGGCATATTTGCGGCAAGATTCTCCGGAGTGAAGCGTTCGAATCCCGAACGCAAATCGGAATGCGCGTCGAAGAGAGTCGTCTGGTCTATCGTGCTCGTGAGATAGCCCATTCCCATCGGTCCCCATGGAACGAACCCAATGCCAAGCTCTTCACACGTTTCTAGCAAGCCGTTCTTCTCAGGATCACGATTGACTAAAGAATACTCGGTTTGCAAAGCTGCGACGGCCTGCACCTTATGAGCTCGACGAATTGTCTCGGGGCTTGCCTCCGAAAGACCGAAATGCAAAACCTTGCCATCGGCAATCAGGTCTTTCACGGCGCCCGCCACTTCTTCGATGGGTACACTTGGATCCACACGGTGTTGATAGAAAAGATCGATACGGTCTGTTCGCAGACGCTTTAGGCAACCGTCCACCGCTGTCTTGACATGGTCGGGCCTGCTATTGAGGCCGCCCTTGTCGGTGAGATCGAAGCCGAATTTCGTTGCGATCTTTACTTCGTCGCGAATATGTTCGAGGGCACCGCCGACGATCGTCTCGCTCATATACGGTCCATAAACCTCGGCCGTGTCGAATAACGTCACGCCAAGACTATGTGCTTCGCGGATAACTTTGATTGCGTTATCGATCGGCGTTGCCGGTCCGTAATTCGCGGCCAGATTCATGCATCCGAAGCCGAGTTGTGAAACTTCTAGGCTCCCGAGTCTTCTCGTTTTCATAAGTGTTACTATGCGCCCGAACGGGCCCCGAAGGTAGCGCGATTCTACGTCATTCTTGCTCGATTCTCTGAACCAGGCTTCGATGTTCAACTTCGGTAAATGCCTGCAGGCGATGAGAAGCTTATGAAAACTATTAATAGCGCCGTCGAAAATTCCGAAAGTCCTAGGTACGACCGGACCGCGATCGCGCTAGAGCTGCGCTCGGTTATTGCCCGATTCGCCGAGTCGGACGGACCGCACCAGACGGCTATCGCGGGCCTAAGCCTCCATCGATGGTCGCAGCCGATGGAGCCCGCAAATGGTAGTTATGGGCCCGCAATATCGTTCGTCGCGCAAGGGGCAAAGCGTGTGACGCTCGGCGCCGAGCAGCACGACTACGACGACGATCACTATCTACTGGTTTCATTCGATCTCCCGCTGACATGGGAGATCCGGCGCGCGACGCCCGAAACGCCATTTCTCTGCTTGACCCTCGATCTCGATATGCGCGGTATCGCAGACTTGATCTCTGGGAGCGAACTCGATACGCCAAAAGAGCTGCCGCCGCATACAGGTCTCGCCGTCGGTAGACTGACGCCGCTGCTCGGCGATTCACTCGTGCGACTCGCCCGCTTACTCGACACTCCGCAAGACATCCCAATCATTGCGCCACTGATACAGCGAGAGGTGTTGTATCGTTTGCTGATCGGCGATCAAGGGGCGCGACTACGCCATCTTCTGGCGGCAGATAGCCAAACGCAGCATATCGTACGAGTCCTCGAATGGCTTCGCGCGAATTATACGCAAGCAATTAAAATTGACGACCTCGCGCAGATCGCAGCGATGAGCGTTTCGACGTTTCACTATCACTTCAAAGCGATCACGGCGATGAGCCCGCTGCAGTATCAAAAACAGCTACGCCTGCAAGAAGCTCGACGTTTGCTGCTCGTAGAGGCGATCGATGCGACAGCTGCCGGGCGCCGTGTCGGCTACGAAAGCGCTTCACAATTCAGCCGCGAGTACAGTCGTTATTTCGGAGCTCCGCCGCGCCGCGATCGCTCGCTCATTCGAGACCGCCCGCACGGGAACGTCGCCTTTTAGGGCAGTGAGAATTCGAGCCACTACTATTGCGAGTAATCGCTGGCAACGAGGAAGCACCAGCGAGCCCTCGACGAGCTCTCCGGCCCGCGCGTTCGAATCCGGTCACTGGCAGCCCAGGGTCCCCTAGGGGGCATAACAATCGCCGAGTTCACGGGGGATGCATTGGTGCGCCAAGGACCTCGTGGCGATGCGTGCGATCATTGACCTCCTCCGTCACCCCGACAAAGTCGATTGGGTGCAGTTGGAGGCAGAGGAGGCTGGGTCGATCGACGACGCGCGCGTGCGCTATCGCGACAATCGTGAAGTACGGACGCACGTCAAATTCGCGATGGATGCCGAGGATGCATGGGATTGAGCAGCATTGTTTCCGACCACACGTCGCAAATCGGGAGCGAGACGCGGAAGCAATGCAGACCTGGCTAAGGAACTCGACGACGAGTCGGGTGCCGGACACAAAGCGCGTCCGCTGCTGATAAAATGGTTGATAGCCTTCGCGACGGCTCCGATGACGACGATGTCACGGGTGTCATTTCGACAAATCGCGGAAATTCGAGTGTGAACGATCATCGAGTTGAAACGGCCCATAGCCGTGACCTCGAGGCGAGTCAGACTCTACGTCGCCCCGGTGGGTTGATTTATAGTGTGCAGGCGTCGCCCCGAGATAGTCGGCGCCTAAATGCGTTTCTTGTACGCCAACCGCTGCGAGTAACTGCGGATCTATGTTATGGATCACCGACGCGCGCAAAATGGGATGCCGGAGAGGCATGTCCCGCGGCAACATTCGCTCGCTGGTTGGGTCAGTGACGGAAATGGTGCCAACATAGGATTAGTGCGGCGGCGATGATGCTTAGGCGCAATATCTTTACGGTCAAGTGCGTGGGATTTGCGCCGCTATGTTTTTCGACATCTCTGCGCGCGGGATCGCGACTCCGTTTCGAACGTGCATCTCGTGCTTTTCAACCTTCCATCCACGCTTCGCAAAGAACGGTTCCGCCAGCAGACTTGCATGGGCGGTCATGCGCGGCAAGCCCCGCTCTTTAGCGACTCCTTCGACCTTCTCGTAAAGTCGGCCGGCGCAGCCGCGCCCTGTTGCCTCCGGCAGACAGAATAGCATGTCGATATACCCAGCATGAGTCATCGATATCCAAGCGACAATTCTGTCGGGCTCGTCGATCGCGACGAACGTAGCGTAAGCGGCGAGAGTCGGAAACCATTTCGAAGCATCCGGAACCTTCGGAGCCCACGCATCGAGTTGAGCTTTGTCGTATTTTGCGTTCGCTACTTCATGCACCGAACGGTAAAATATCTCGCATAAGCAAGGTGCGTCGTTGGATTGGAAGGCGCGAATAATCAACGCTAACTGTCACTACTTCTACCTAATTTTGGTTGCCATTCCATGAAGACCTTGAAATCTTCCTCATCGACGTTTACGAAACCGAGTCGTCCGTAGAGCCGTCGTGCTGGATTTATCTTAGCGGTACTGAGTCGCAGCGTCTTGCTGGTTTCCTCGGCCTCAGAAGTCAGCCTTTGAATAAGGACTGTCGCGAGCCCACGGCCTTGCATCGCAGCCTTCAGGTACAGGGAATCGAGTTCGAGATATGCGCCGCGGCGCACCGTCATCCAGCCAATATCCCGCCATCATGACAAGGATCGCGGTGTTATCTAAGTCGTAGGATTTATCGAATTTGGCGATTTCTATATCGTCGCCTTGCCAGCCGAACAGCGTCTCAACAACCCAGCGTTGCGTTTCGAAGAATACCACACGCACAAACGGGATGTCCGCCTTCGTTGCTGCTCTGAGGCTAATGCTATCGTTCACGCTCTGATTCTACACCTTGCCCAACCTAAATCGTTGGTCCGTTTTCGGGCCTATTGCGAGCCTCCGGCGAAGAATCTTTCGCGCTTACTTTCTGGCTGGCTAAGAGTTCAATGCAGTTGAACCGCGAATGGTCCTTTGCGGGGGCATTGCATATGGGGATCAACGCCGACTATTACATTTCTTGAGACGGGAAAAGTTCGCTTACGGATAGTCGATTTCGGAGGCAATGGCCTATCGGTTTTGCTCCTCCGCGGGCTGTGCGGAACGGCAAACGAGTGGTTCGACACCGCTGAGTTTCTCGGAAAACACGCCCACGTCGTCGCATACGATCAACGTGGTCATGGCGAAAGCACTCGCTCTCCGGCAGACCTCAGTCGCAATGCACTAGTAAACGATGCTTTGGCGGTCATGAACGCAACGCGAATGCAGGACGCTATTGTAATCGGTCAATCGATCGGTGGTCGCATAGTTCTGCTCTTTGCCGCGACTTCGGTGCACCGTATCCGGGGAGCCATCTTAGTAGAGGCCGGCGCATCGGAAAATCCACGCGCCAAAGAAGACGTTCGTCGCTGGTTAAAAATTTGGCCATCTTCATTCGCATCTGAAGCGGAGGCCGTTGCATTCTTCGAAGCATCTCGAATGCCGGCGAACGGTTGGATCACAAATTTACAGCATGGCTCAGGACGACTGTACCCGGCTTTTTCTTCAAACGTGATGCTTGCTATCGTAGAAGAAGTTGCTAATGTATCCTTTTGGGATGAGTGGACGGCGATACGAAGAGATCTTGTTGATCGGCGGCGAGCACGGTTTCATAAGTAGGACAGAATTCGACCGCATGTTAGCGCTCAATGACCAAGCTAGCTTTGCGGAAATTCCACAGGCTGGGCATGACGTACATCTCGCGAAATCCGCTCAATGGCACCGCGTCATCCTGGAGTTTATCGACCGAATCCCAACGCGCAGCCGGTAGCTCTTGGCCAAAGGTGAAGCCTGGCGGGCTTCGATCAGCTGCACAATTTGCGCTAAGACCATCACGGTTGAACAATGCGCGCGACGCGCTGCACCAGGAATCGGCCGTCATGGGCGCATAGTTG